>JAAFHC010000150.1 GCA_010906935.1 Gelidibacter sp. | reverse complement strand
TACAGCAAACAAGGAAGTGCTCAGGAGTCTTATGAGTTCGGACAGCAATTCCAGGTAGGTGTTTATTTGGTAACGGTGAAACAAGGAAACAATCCCGCTTCACTTAAAGTAATTAAAAAGTAAGTATCATTTAAAAATAGAAAACCGGCCAAAGTGCCGGTTTTTTTATTTAAACAGGCAACTAACATCCATATTACAATTTTTTAAATTATAAAATAAACAATCTTCAAACATTAACTTTTTGATAAAAAAACTTATCCGTAACTTTGCAAAATAAAATTTGTTAAAAATGAAACGTGTAATTGTCGGACTTTCGGGTGGTGTAGATAGCAGTGTGGCAGCCTATTTGTTGAAAGAACAGGGCTATGAGGTGATTGGCTTGTTTATGAAAAACTGGCATGATGATTCTGTAACCATTTCCAATGAATGTCCTTGGCTGGAAGACAGCAACGATGCGATGTTGGTGGCAGATAAATTGGGAATTCCGTTTCAGGTGGTTGATTTAAGTGAAGAGTACAAGGAACGGATTGTGGATTATATGTTCAAAGAATACGAACTGGGGCACACGCCAAATCCCGATGTATTGTGCAACAGAGAAATAAAATTTGATGCTTTTTTGAAAATTGCCTTGGAATTAGGTGCCGATTATGTGGCAACCGGGCATTATTGCAGAAAAGGAGATGAGTTGGTTCATGGAGAAACCGTTTATAAATTGCTGGCCGGAAAGGACAAAAACAAAGACCAGTCTTATTTTTTATGTCAGTTATCGCAGGAACAATTGTCGAAAGCCTTATTTCCAATCGGCGAATTGACCAAACCTGAAGTTCGTAAAATAGCTGCCGAACAGGATTTAATTACTGCAGAAAAGAAAGATTCACAAGGATTGTGTTTTATAGGAAAAGTGCGTTTGCCGGAATTTTTGCAGCAAAAATTAAAACCAAAAGAAGGGGTTATCGTTCAAATACCTGAAAATTCTGAAATTTACAAAAGAGAAATACCAACTTTCGATTCCAAAGAGGCTGAATTGTCGTTTTTCTCAAAAAAATATAAATACCAAATTTCCGACGGAAAAATAGTGGCGAAACACCAAGGCGCGCATTATTTCACCAAAGGACAACGAAAAGGCTTAGCTGTTGGTGGCACCAAAGAACCTTTGTTTGTGATTGATACCGACGTAAATGAAAATGTAATTTATACTGGCGAAGGTAAAGAACATCCCGGTTTGTACCGCAATGTGTTGTTCGTTTCCAATGAAGAATTGCATTGGATTAGGCCCGATTTGGCTTTGAAAAATGGAGAAAATTTATCCGTTTTGGCACGTATTCGTTACCGTCAGACTTTGGATGAAGCTACGTTATATAAAGTGGAAAAAGGTTTGTATATTGAATTCAAAAACAGGCAATCTGCCATTACTGAAGGACAGTTTGTGGCCTGGTATATAAAAGATGAATTGTTGGGCTCTGGCGTAATTTCATAGGCCCAAGAGTCATTTTTCAATAAAAAAGAGTAATTTCGAATGGCATAAAATTTTTATCTTGAAAACAAAACTACTTTTAACCTGCTTATTTTTATTTTCACTCCATAATGTCATGGCGCAGGTTGAAGATGCCTGGGTGTTTTTTAAGGACAAACCAAGTCAGACTTCATTTATAGCTACGCCTTTAACGATGCTGTCGCAACGTGCTTTGGAGAGAAGAATGCGTTACAGCATTGCACTTGATTTTAAAGATGTTCCTGCGGAAGCCACCTATATTTCACAAATTAAAAATACCACAGGGATTACGGTTAAAGCCAAATCGAAATGGCTAAACGCCTTACATATTCAGGGAACCCAAATTGATATCAACAAATTGTTGAACATTCATTTTGTGAGTAAAATTGAATTTGCCAATAAATCTTTAAACGCTTCAAGCAAAAACAGAAAGCAGGAAAAAGTTGTTAAAAAATCAAATAAATTATATGCAATAAACTTTAACTACGGAAATGCCACCAATCAAATTCAAATGTTGAAAGGTAATGTGCTTCATGAAAATAACTTTACAGGCCAAGGCATGCAAATTGCCATTATTGATGCCGGTTTTCCAAATGTCGATAAATTTGCCGCTTTCAAAAGGATTCGTGACAATAACCAAATTTTAGGCGGTTACGATTTTGTGAACAGAAGTGAAAATTTTTATACAGGCAGTTCCCACGGAATGTCGGTGTTATCAACCATTGCAGGTTATGTGGACAATCAGTTTGTTGGCACTGCGCCCGATGCAAAATTCTATTTATTCATTTCTGAAGATGATTCAAAGGAAACGCCTTTGGAAGAAAGCTTGTGGGTGGAAGCCGCTGAAAAAGCGGACAGTTTGGGCGTTGATGTGATTAATTCATCATTGGGTTACACCACTTTCGACAATTCCAATTACAATTATGTGTATTCGGATATGGATGGAAAAACGACGTTTATTTCCCGAGGTGCAGAAATTGCTTTTTCCCGCGGAATGATTGTGTTAAATTCGGCAGGGAATGAAGGAAATGTTTCCTGGCGTTACATTAGTGCGCCGGCCGATGCTGTTTCTGTGTTAAGCATTGGTGCCGTAAATGCAACCGGTGTTATTGCCAGTTTCAGTTCTTACGGACCAACAGCCGACAATCGTATAAAGCCCGATGTTTGTGCACAAGGTGCTGCAGTTTACATTGTCAATTCCTCAGGAAACGTTGCGGCTGCAAACGGAACATCGTTTTCATCACCGGTGTTAACCGGCGTTGTCGCGTGTTTGTGGCAGGCTTTTCCGGATAAAACCAATGCGGAAATCATTCAGATTGTGAAGGAATCGGCGCATTTATACACAAACCCAACCGCTCAGGAAGGTTATGGAATTCCCAATTTTGAAGCTGTTTTTAATTTGCTGAGTTTGGAAGAAACGGAAGAAATTTTGGAAGTTGTTGCTTATCCAAATCCGTCAGCCAATGTGTTGAAATTCAAATTCCCAAATCAGGTGACAGAAATGGAACTGACTGTTTTTGATGTGTTAGGAAAACGGATGCATTCAGAAAAAATAAACAAATTGAATCCAACGATTAATATTTCAAATTTTGCCCAAGGTTTGTATTTTATGCAACTGAAATATGATGCTGAGATAAAAACTTTTAAAATCCTAAAAAATTAAATGGAAAATAAAATCACCAAATTGTTCAACATTCAATATCCTATAATTCAGGCAGGAATGGTTTGGAACAGTGGCTGGAGACTGGCTTCCGCAGTGAGTAATGCAGGCGGTTTGGGATTAATTGGTGCAGGCTCTATGTATCCCGATGTATTGCGGGAACACATTCAAAAATGCAAAAAAGCTACCCAAAAACCTTTTGGTGTGAATGTGCCGATGTTGTATCCAAATATTGAGGAAATTATGAACATCATTGTGGAAGAAGACGTGAAAATTGTATTTACTTCCGCAGGAAATCCGAAAACTTGGACCTCCTTTTTACACGAAAAAGGGATTGTTGTGGTGCATGTGGTGAGCAGCGTGGCTTTTGCGTTGAAATCGGAATTGGCTGGCGTGGATGCCGTGGTTGCTGAAGGTTTTGAGGCGGGCGGACATAATGGTCGAGAAGAAACAACCACTTTTACTTTAATTCCTATGGTAAAGGAAAAATTGAAAATTCCTTTAATTGCCGCTGGTGGCATTGCAACCGGAAGAGGAATGCTGGCTGCGATGGTTTTGGGCGCCGACGGGGTTCAGATTGGAAGTCGGTTTGTTGCGAGCCATGAATCTTCTGCGCATCTGAATTTCAAGGAAAAAGTGGTGAATACCCAAGACGGTGATACCGTTTTAACTTTAAAAGAATTGGCGCCGGTAAGGCTGATAAAAAATAAGTTTTTTAATGATTTAAATGCCTTGTACCAACAATGTCCAACTGCCGAACAATTAAAAGAAAAAAGAAAAACTGGGACGATCAAGAGCCAAAAAAGGCATGTTTGAAGGTGATTTGGATGAAGGGGAATTGGAAATTGGCCAAATTGCCGGATTGATACATGAAATAAAACCAGCCGCTGAAATAATTAAAGAAATTATAGCTGAGTTTACTGAAGCAAAGAAATCTTTTTGCTGAAAGATAAAAAGCATAGACTTATACCAATTGAATTTTTAATTGGTATTATCACTAAATCACGCCTCTTGCTTTTTAATTTCTAATTGCATCTGCTTTACGGTTAATGTTGCCGAATCATGACTCCAGCCCGGAGGTCCGAAAACGTACATAAATTTATGATACCAATTTTTAGATTTTTTTGTATCACGCCAAATATCTTTGTATTCATGAGTTAATATTACCCAAGGATTGTATGAGTTTGGTGCAGTTGTAACGCCAAATTCTATTTTTATATCTTCATCTAATTCTTTCCAGGTACCAAATATTTTATCAAATATATTAAGAAATCCTCCGTGATTTTTATCCAAATATTCCAAATTTTTTGCATGGTGAACCTGATGCATGGTATGGGTATTGAATATTTTTTCAATAATCCCCATTTTTGGAATATAAACTGAATGAAGCTGAAATTGCCATAATGCTTCAATCCCTAAACATACAATAACCATTTCTGGTTGAAAACCGATTATAGGAAGCCATACGTAAAAAAATGGTTTGTATATAACAGTAAACCAACCATTACGTACTGCTGTCCCTAAATTAAAATTTTCAGAAGAATGATGCACAATATGTGCGGCCCAAAAAAACCGTACCATATGATTTTGTCTGTGAAACCAATAATAGGTAAAATCATCTAAAAGTTGGCATAATAACCAAACATACCAAGCATAACCGAACGATTCCCAGCCCATAATATTTGTGCGGATACCATTAATTTCGGGATTAAATATTTCAAAGGCATAAGTAAAAATGACAATGGCCGAAATGGTTTTAATTAATGCTGCTATTACGGCCGACCCAACTCCCATAATTAAGCTTGCTTTTAAATCCTTCCAATGATAAAGGTTTTTGTAATTATGGGTTTTGCTGTAAGTGAGTTCAAGCAAAATTAAAGCTAGGAAAAAAGGAACTCCATAAACAAGCGGGTCGGTAAAATTCATTTTTTTTATATTGGGTTGGAATATACTAATAATTTTAGAAAACCTCAAATGAATTACTGGTAATTGGAAAAATTACAGGATTCATACACGAAATAAAACTGGCCGCTGCAATAGTTAAAGAAATAATAGCAGAGTTTAATGAAGCAAAGAAATATTTTTGTTGAAAAAGCACCCTGTTCGTCATGCTGAACCTAGTTCAGCATCTGCAAAGGTTAATTTCTGAATACGTTACTTATTAGTATATCTTAGTTGGTTCTTAGTTGGTGTAGTTCCCGGTTCTTTTTTCGGCATTGGACCTCTTAAATGAATAATCAATCCGTTTAAGAAATTTCGCAAAATTTGATCGCCTACTTCTTTGTATTTTTCATGGTCTTCATTTCTGAAAAAGGCGCCTAATTCACTTTTTGTGATGTCAAAATCGACCAGTTTGCAAATTTTCACAATATCCTCATCGCGCAACTTATGTGCCACACGAAGCTTTTTAAAAATGTCGTTGTTATTTAGTCCCATAGCTGCAAATGTACTTATTTTTTGAATGAAAATTAAATAAAAATGTTTTAGAAATTAAGCGTTACAGGAAATTTATGCGGATTATTAAGTGTGACTTCAAGTATTTTTGGCCCAAATAAATAAGAAATAAATTGGGGTTAATGCTAAAAAAGAATTGAGAAGAAAAGGCAATGAGATCTAATTACAATTTTAAACCAGTTCATTTTGTAAATATCAATCTGATTGCAACAATCAGCATAAATACGCCAAATATCTTTTTAAGCAGGCGCTGGTCTATTTGCAAGGCTATTTTAGAACCTATAAATCCGCCAATAATAAACAAAATGGAAACGGTTACTGCGATTCTCCAATCAATATTACCTCCAGTGCCGGCGGTATGATAATTATAAACTGCTAAAAAGGTGACTGGCGGCAGCATCACAGCCAAACTTAAACCTTGGGCATTGTGTTGTGTGAGCCCTAAAAATAACACAAATAACGGCACCATAATAATGCCACCTCCAACACCCACCAATCCGCTTAAAATCCCAGCTGATAATCCAATAATTATTAAAATGAGTATGGTAGTTACCGTCATTTTCATCTGTTTAAATTTTATTTTTTAGCGGTAACAGCCGCTGCCTGCCTTTAATCATTCTTTCAAGACTCAAAATTTGTGATACTTATTTCATTTTGTTTCAACAGGGATTTTCAATTGATAGGATTTTCCGGATTTGTTCTCCAACGTATTTTCACGCAACCACGGATTGTGTAATTTCATAATTTTATAATTAATGCCTAAATTTAAAGAAAATTGGGCAATATTGGTAATCGTTGTATCTACTTGAATAGTTTTGGTAGGCACCGCGTTATATAAATCTTCTTTTTCAAAAATATAGCCATATTTTAGAGGGTTCGACATGATTTCTTTTAAAGCAACGATTCTTAAAATATAGCGTTCCGTTTCATCTCCCAAAAGCAAATCGTAATAGCTGCTCACTTTTTGAGTTTCTATTTTGCTCATAACACCTCTGTTTCCTGCATTGTATGCGGCCGCAGCCAAGGTCCAGTTTCCAAAACGGGCTTTAGCCGATTTTAAATAATCGCAGGCTGCTTGTGTAGATTTTTCTAAGTGGTAACGTTCATCAACATTGGTGTTGACTTCCAATCCGCCTTCTTTTGCGGTGGCTTCCAATATTTGCCAAAAACCTTTGGCTCCGGCTGGTGAACTCGCATTTTGCAAACCGCTTTCAATCACCGCTAAATATTTAAAATCGTCAGGAATTCCATTCTTTTTAAGAATAGGTTCTATGACAGGAAAAAATTTATGTGCTCTTTTAAAAAGCAGCATCGTATTGGATTGCCAATAAGTATTTACCAATAATTCCCGGTCTATTCGCTCTTTAATATCGTCATTTTCAGTAGGCACGCGTTCACCGGCAAAATCTAAATTTTCAGGAATTTTAAGTGCTTTAATCTCATAGGTTTCACTGGTGTTTTTATCGCCTTCTTTAAGGAAATTATTGTCTTTTGAATCTGATTTTTTGGCTGCAAAAATGAGCAATGAACTTATCATTATCACCGCAATTAATCCTAAAATTTTAATTGACTTGTCCATGTTGTTTTTTATTTTAAGGGTTTGTAAAGTGGCAAAATACAAATTAATTTGATGGGAGCACTTTGCTTATATTCATTTTAACATTTTATTTAAGGGAATCTGAAATGAGTTTACTGATGGTTTTTGCCTTGTTAATAATCATAATATGCGTTCCCTTTTCAACAGGAATACAATTTCCTATATATTTAAACGAAAAAATAGTATCGGCAGTACCGTGAATGTGAAGTATATTTTCTAAAGGTTTGGTTTGTTTCCAATGCAACACGTTATAAATGGACCAGTTTAAGTACTTTCTGTCTCTGACTGAAAAGTATTTTTTGTATAATGTTAAGCGTGTTTTGGAAGTATTTCCAAATGCTAAAAACGAAAAAATTTCAATGTTTTCAATCGCTTTCGAAGGAAATAATTTATAGATTTTTAATTTTTGAATGAATTTTAAAACTTTCGATAATTCATTATGGCTTTTGACGCTTGAAATGATAATTACTTTTTTAGGATGAAGGTGTTTGCTCATTTCCTGCACCATAATTCCTCCGAAAGAAACGCCTATTAAAACCGGATTTTCTTCAATCACTAAATTAGCCATGCGTTTGGCGTAGGTTTCAATGGGTTCATGTGCCGACAATGGAATCAGCCATTCCAAAAAATGAAGTTCAAATTTGTCTTTTGAAAATTGTAAAAATTCAAAAATTTCCGGACTTGCCGCCAATCCTGGAACAAAATAAATATGGGTTTTTTGAGCCTCCATTAACTGTTTAGAATGTCTAAAATAATGGGTTTTAATCCGCTGAAGAAAAATTCAACCGCAATGACCATCACAATTAAACCCATCAAGCGCATCATGACCTTATTTCCCATTTTCCCAATTTTTTCGGTAATTTTACTTGCACCAACCAGGATGACATAGGTTAAAAATAAGATAAAAGCAATCATTGAAATTAAAACTACTTTTTGTGATATATCTGTTGCGTCTTCCATTAAAATTATGGCATTTGTGATGGCTCCGGGTCCGCAAATCATAGGGATTGCCAATGGGGTTATTGAAATATCTTCAACATAAGCATCAATTTTTTGTTCATCATCCGTATATTTTATGGCTCCCAATCTTGCCTGCAACATATCCCATCCCATCGCAAAGAAAATAACGCCCCCAACAATTCTGAAACTGTTTACAGAAATTCCGAAGAATTTAAATAAAATTTGTCCCGAAAAAGCAAAAGCAATAATGGTAAAAAATGCGACCAATGTTGCTTTTTTCGCGGTTTGTTTACGTCGTTGTTTGCTCAAACTGGCAGTCATCGACATAAATATTGGCATCGTACCCAACGGATTTATCAGGGTAAAAAACGAGGTAAAAACCAGTAAGGCAAAAGTGTATAAATCGGTCACAATAATTTTTTTAGCAGATAAATCTAGTCAACAAAAGTAGGTGCTTTAATCCAATCAAAACGCACAATGCCGTCTTCATTAATTTCGGTCAATATAATTTCATGAAGCGTATTTACCAATTCCGGATTCCATGGTGTTTTTACTTTGACGTAATTCTCTGTAAATCCGTGGATAAATCCATCTTTATTTTCACTCTCAAATAAAACAGTGAAACTTTTCCCTAACTGGCTTTCATAAAAGGCCCTGCGCTTTTTAACGGACAAGCCCCTGAGCATTTTACTGCGTTTGTTGCGAACATTTTGTGGCACAACACCATCCATTTCAACAGCTTCTGTATTTGGCCTTTCAGAATAAGTAAAAACGTGCAAATAGGAAATATTCAACTCGTTTAAATAGTTGTAGGTTTCCAGAAATAATTCATCCGTTTCTCCCGGAAAACCGATAATCACATCAACACCAATGCAGGCATTTGGCATTTTATTTTTGATGGCTTCAACGCGGTTGGTGTAAGTATCTTTTAAATAACGACGTTTCATTAATTTAAGCAAAATATCGCTGCCGCTTTGCAGCGGAATATGAAAGTGCGGCACAAAACTTCTGGATTCGGCTACAAAATCAATGGTTTCTTCCTGAAGTAAATTGGGTTCGATGGAAGAAATTCTGAAACGATGAATGCCTTCAACTTTGTCCAACGCTTTCACCAAGTCAAGAAAAGTATGTTCATGTTTTTTGTTTCCAAATTCCCCTTTGCCGTAATCTCCAATATTTACGCCGGTAAGCACAATTTCCTTAATGCCTTTTTCTGAAATTTCTTTAGCGTTTTCCAACACATTTTCCAAAGTATCACTTCTTGAAATTCCTCTTGCCAGCGGAATGGTGCAATAGGTGCATTTATAATCGCAGCCGTCCTGCACTTTTAAAAAAGCACGAGTTCTGTCACCAAATGAGTAGGAGCCTACGTAAAAATTGGCATCTTCAATTTCACAGGAGTGCACTTCACCCATATCATTTTTGGAAAGATTGTTGATATAATCGGTGACTTTAAATTTTTCTGTGGCACCCAAAACCAAATCAACTCCGTCAACGGCGGCGAGTTCCTCTGGCTTCAACTGGGCATAACAGCCAATGGCAATTAAAAACGCTTTTTCGTTTAATTTTAAAGCGGATTTAACAATGGTTTTAAATCTTTTATCGGCATTGTCCGTTACAGAACAGGTGTTAATAACATATATATCAGCGACTTCCTCAAATTCAACACGTTCAAAACCTTCGTTTTGAAAGCTTCTTGCAATGGTTGAAGTTTCAGAAAAATTAAGTTTACAACCCAATGTGTAAAATGCGACTTTTTTTTGTGCGCTCATTCTTGTACATTTATCGGGTGCAAAAGTACAGAATTTATTTTTATAACCATGATTGCAAAAACACCAAAACCACCTTATTATGCCGTAGTTTTTACTTCAATAAGAACTGAATACCGTTTTTTGTTGTTGGTTTTTGCTTTTTGGTTGCTGGTTTCATGTTCAGCAAAAGATAGAGAACAAGATGAAAATTCGGTTTTTAAATACAATGAACATGCCAATATTACCACCTTAGATCCTGCCTTTGCAAAAGATTTACAAACTATTTGGGCTACGAATCAATTATTTAACGGGTTGGTGCAACTGGATGATAGTTTAAATGTTCAACCTGACATTGCCCATTCCTGGACCATTTCTGAGGATGGAAAAAGGTATTCCTTCAATTTAAAAAAGGGCATAAAATTTCATAAGCATATTTTGTTTGGCAAAGATTCCACTAGATCTGTCATAGCAAGTGATTTTGACTTCAGTTTTAATCGTTTGCTGGACCCCAAAGTAGCTTCTTCCGGAAAATGGGTGTTGGATTTCGTGGAGAAATTTGAAGCAAAAAACGACAGCACTTTTGTCATTCAATTAAATCAACCTTTTCCGCCATTTTTAAGTTTGTTGGGTATGAAATATTGCTCGGTTGTTCCGTTTGAAGCTGTGGCGTTTTTTGGAAATACGTTTAGAGCCAATCCAATAGGAACTGGACCTTTTCAATTTAAATTATGGGTTGAAAATACAAAGTTGGTTTTCCGTAAAAATAAGGATTACCACGAAAAAGATGAGAACGGAGATCGCTTGCCTTATTTGGAAGCTGTTGCCATCACTTTTTTACCGGACAAGCAGAGTGAATTTTTACAATTCATTCAGGGAAATATTGATTTTATGAGCAGTATAGATGCTTCTTATAAAGATGATTTATTAACTTCTGAAGGGCGACTTAAGGAACATTATAAAAATCAGATTGATATGGTTTCTGGTCCTTATTTAAATACCGAATATTTAGGTGTTTTTGTAGATGCCGCTGAGAAAGAAGTAAATTCCTTAAAAATACGGAAAGCAATTAACTATGGTTTTGATCGCATAAAAATGATTAAATATTTGCGAAACGGCATTGGGACACCCGCAATAAATGGTTTTATACCTAAAGGGTTACCATCATTTAACAAGATGGAAGGTTATACTTATCAGCCAGAAAAAGCGAAGGAATTGGTGCAATCGTACATAGCGGAAACCGGAAATTTAAATCCGTCAATTACCATTAGCACAAATAGTCAATATTTAGATTTGTGTGAGTATATTCAACGTGAACTGGAGAGAACAGGGTTGCATGTGAATATTGACGTTATGCCGCCTTCTACCTTAAGACAATCAAAAGTAAACGGAAAGTTGAGCATATTTAGAGGCAGTTGGGTTGCAGATTATCCTGATGCGGAAAATTACCTTTTTATTTTTCATAGTAAAAATTTCTCGCCTAATGGCCCAAATTACACCCATTACAGTTCAAAAGAATTTGATGCGCTTTATGAAAAGGCGATACAAACCACCGACAATCCAAAACGATATGTGTTGTACCAACAAATGGACAGTTTAGTGATGGCGTCGGCAGTTGTGATTCCTTTATATTATGATGAAGTAGTTCGGTTTTCGCAAAAAAACGTAAGTGGTTTGGGAATTAATCCTGTTAATTTATTGAGTTTGAAAAGAGTGAAGAAAGGTTAAAAGTTAAATATTAAAAGTTTAAAGGCTAAAGTAAAAATATAGTGGCTAAATCAAGTTCCCTTTCCTTCGGAAAGGGATTGGGATAGAAGAAAATTCTAAATACCAAATACTCATTCTTTTTTAACTGTTAACTCACAAAACAATAACGATAATTAATCAAATTCATGCACTTTAGTCAAGTTAACTAAATTTATGGCTATGATTACAGCTTTGTAATTGATGACAAGCAAAATGCTCGTGGGTTTTATTTCAACTTAAGCTATTGATTTTTAACGTTTAATTGAAATTCTACTACGTTTATGCATCATATCTTTACACTTACAAATTGGTTTAATTTAATTGAATTTTATGTTGTTATTTTGTACTTACTCAATTTAATTTTCGGTAAGAAATGGCATTACTGAAACAAGAGAGAACACTATTGGTAATGCCAGATAAACTTGCCTGACGGTATGCGGGTATTACCAATAAAAATACTAAATAGCTACTATGAAAGATTTTAAAATTGCATCGTTAATTGCATTTGCCATCTTTGTTTGGGTTTTTTCCTTCGTAATAATGGGCCTTGCAATGTTTTCTTAAGAATATAATATTCAAGAAGAGGAAGTCTGTTTACTAATTATTCTTAAGGGGTTGAGGATAATTCTTAACGAAAAAAACACCATTTTATATGATGGTGTTTTTTAATTTTAAAGCACCAATAATTATATATAGGGCTTAATCACCACCTCAAACAAATCCTTCCCATTCGATAAATTAACTAATTTTTTAGAAAGCGGCGGTTCACCTTCCGTATAAGGATAAGCGGTGATAGGTTCAATGCAAAGCATATTGGGAACTTCTGTCCACAACATAAAGTTGTTGAAACCTTTCGTTTTTAGGGAGATACAGTATCCTGTATTTTTAATTAATTTGATTTCGTTGGTGTTTAAAACAGGAAAAGCAGTTGACCCGCCATCCATTATTTTTTGCAGTGTCACTTCCTCGCTTTTTGTTTTGCAAATTTCGGTTTTATGCCCCGATAATTTGAAGGCCGGATGGTAACCCAGCATAAAGGGCATTCCTTTTTCGGCCTCAATTTCAAAGGTAATTTTCAGAGATTCGTTTGACAATTTATATGATTTTGTAAACCTGAAATCATACGGCCAATGCAACTTTTCCTTGGGAGATTTTTCAGGGAATTTTGAATTTTTTATGATTGTATTTGCAGCATATTC
>JAAFHC010000149.1 GCA_010906935.1 Gelidibacter sp. | reverse complement strand
CAAGATCTTCCAAAAATGATATAAATCATTTAAAATAATAACTTTAGCATTTAATTTTGTGTAAACCTCATTTAAAAACAGATCATTAATTTAAAATCAAATTCTCATGGAATCTATGGAAAAAGTCAAAAAAAGGGTATTTAAATTTGGAAATAGCACTGCCGACGGAAACAGTAAAATGAAAAATCTGTTGGGCGGCAAAGGGGCTAACCTTGCGGAAATGAGTTTAATTGGAATTCCTGTTCCTCCGGGCTTTACCATTACTACAGAAGTTTGTACAGAATATAATTTATTGGGAAAAGAGGCTGCCATAAATCTAATTGTTTCTGAAGTTGAAGAATCCATAGAAAATATTGAAAAAATAATGGGCACTAAATTTGGCGACAAAGAAAACCCTTTATTGCTTTCTGTACGTTCAGGCGCAAGAGCTTCTATGCCGGGAATGATGGATACTGTTTTAAATTTAGGATTAAACGATGACGCTGTTATTGGAATCACAAAAAAAACAAATAATGAACGTTTTGCTTGGGATTCCTACCGCCGTTTTATTCAAATGTATGGTGATGTTGTTTTGGGAATGAAACCCGAATCAAAAGAAGATATTAATCCTTTTGAAGAGATTATGGAGGATTTGAAAGAAAAAAGAGGTATTAAATTGGATACTGAATTTACGGTGCAGGATTTAAAAATGCTTGTAGAGAATTTTAAAATTGCTGTAAAAAAACGCACCGGCCACGATTTTCCAACAAACCCTTGGGATCAGCTTTGGGGAGCTGTTATAGCAGTTTTTAATAGCTGGAATGGAGACAGGGCTGTTTATTATCGAAAAATGCATGGATATCCAGATGATTGGGGAACCGCAGTAAGCGTACAGGCGATGGTTTATGGAAATATGGGCAGCCAATCGGGCACAGGCGTTTGTTTTACGCGTGATGCCGCAACTGGTGAAGATCAGTTTAATGGGGAATATTTAATCAATGCCCAAGGTGAAGATGTTGTTTCTGGTGCCAGAACACCACAACAAATTACAAAATTAGGTTCCATGCGTTGGGCTAAATTGGCTAGGGTTGATGAAGCCGACAGGGCCAAAAATTATCCTTCCTTGGAAGAATTAATGCCTGAAATTTATAGAGAACTTAATAAATATCAACAAAAACTTGAGGACCATTACCTTGATATGCAAGATATGGAGTTTACCATTCAGGAAGGCAAACTTTGGATGCTTCAAACCAGAAATGGCAAACGCACTGGTGCGGCTATGGTAAAAATTGCCATGGACTTATTAAAAGAAGGATTAATTACTGAAAAAGATACAATATTACGTATTGAACCAAATAAATTGGATGAATTATTGCATCCCATTTTTGACCCTAAAGCCTTGAAAAAAGCAAAAGTTATTGCTCAAGGGTTACCTGCTTCGCCGGGAGCTGCTAGTGGTCAATTGGTTTTCTTTGCTGATGAAGCGCACAAATATAAAAATGCAATATTGGCACGAATTGAAACTTCTCCTGAAGATTTAGAAGGCATGAATATTGCAAACGGGATTTTAACAGCGCGCGGCGGAATGACTTCTCATGCGGCAGTTGTTGCGCGCGGTATGGGAAAATGCTGCATTTCTGGAGTTGGCGCCTTAAAAATTGATTACAAAAGCCGCACCATGGGAATTAATGGAAAAGTATACCAAGAAGGCGACTGGATTTCATTAAATGGTTCATTAGGAAATATTTATGAAGGAAATTTAGCAACTGTTGAACCTGAATTATGCGGCGAATTTGCTGAAATTATGATGTTGGCCGATAAATTTTCAACCTTAAAAGTAAGAACAAATGCCGATACGCCAAAAGACGCAGAAATTGCCCGTAATTTTGGTGCACAAGGAATCGGATTGACCCGTACAGAACACATGTTTTTTCATGAAGACCGTATTAAAGCCATGCGTGAAATGATTTTAGCGGAAAATATTGACGGAAGAAAAGCGGCTTTGGTAAAACTGCTTCCGATGCAACGAAGTGATTTTGAAGGAATATTTGAAGCCATGCAAGGATTACCTGTAACAATCCGTTTGTTAGATCCGCCTTTACATGAATTTGTTCCCCATGAATTGGCGCTACAAAAAGAACTTGCACTTGAAATGAAGGTTTCTTTAAATTTCATCATAAATAAAGTGGCAGAATTGGCAGAATTCAATCCGATGTTGGGCCATAGAGGATGCAGATTGGGAAATACCTATCCGGAAATTACTGAAATGCAAACCAGGGCAATTATTGAAGCTTCCTTAAATTTAAAAGCAAAAGGAATTACTGCAGTCCCAGAAATTATGGTTCCGTTAATTGGCACATTAAAGGAGTTTATTGTCCAAGAAGATATTATTAGAGCAACAGTAAACAAAGTTTTTGAGGAAAGAAACGATACCATTGATTATTTAGTTGGTACGATGATTGAAATCCCAAGAGCCGCTTTAACAGCAGATTTAATTGCTCAACGTGCCGAATTTTTCTCTTTTGGAACAAACGATTTAACCCAAATGACTTTTGGATATTCCCGAGACGATTCCAGTAAATTTTTGCCAATTTATCTTGAAAAAGGCATTTTGGCCGTTGATCCTTTCGATGTTTTAGACCAGGAAGGTGTTGGACAATTGGTTAAAATGGGAACAGAAAAAGGCAGAAGTACAAAACCAAACCTAAAAGTCGGTATTTGCGGAGAACACGGCGGCGAGCCAAGTTCTATAGCATTTTGCCACAAAACCGGTTTAGACTATGTGAGCTGCTCGCCATTTAGAGTCCCAATAGCAAGAGTTGCAGCAGCACAAGCTGCAATAAAATGAGTTTTGGGTTGTTGGTCATTTTAGAAAAGGCAAAAAAGACAATTTTTTAATTTATAAAAATTGTCTTTTTTATAATTAAGCTTTTCAAATAAGAAACTGTGAATTATGAACTTAGCTAAGCATCTTCTGTAAAATAAATTAAAAAAACTCAGGAAGTTTCCTTCATGAGTGCCTGAAATAAAAAACAGGATGATGTGCTTTCAATGCCTTTTTCCTATTGCCTATTGCCTTTCCTACAAATTTTAATATATTTGCAACAATGAATATTATTAACAGACACCAATGACTATGAAGACTTTGAAAATCATTTTATTTTTTGTTTTGGCAATTTCATTCTCATGTAAAGAAGAAAAACCAAAACCCACATTGCAGGAAAACAATCCGACTGCTTCCGTGAAGCATTATATTTGTGCGAACAATTGCGAAAACAGCGGCAGTGATGTTGCAGGTGCTTGCCCGGTCTGCAAAAATACGTATACACATAATACGGCCTTTCACAACCAAGATTTTATGAAAAACGGACCGCTAAATGTTCCTACCAATATTGAAGCTCCGGCTGCCAATGCGCCAGCAGCGCCATCTCCTGCGCAAAATGCCAAAGGAATTTATCATTACACTTGCACCAAAGGATGCTATGGCGGCTCTGGAACAGCCACACAATGTGCAAATTGCGGAACAGATTTGGCACACAACCAAACTTATCACAACTAGAAATCAACTAAAAATTATGGCATTTTCCTTCTTAAATCTTTTAAAACCAAAAAGTACAATCAGTGTTTCCGAAATTATTTCTGAAATTGATTTTAAAGGCGGAACAAAATATGCTGAAAACAGCAGTAACACTGTGTATTTGGATATTGAAGAATTGGGTGGATTTCCTTTTATCAAAACTATGATCATTGGTGATTTCTCCACCAAAATAAAACGGATAGGATGTACACTTTCTTTTATTTTTGAAAATGATTCTTTAGTTTTAAGTTCAGACAATAACGATGTTGAATCCAATCAAATTAAAAACACACCGGCCTATTATACGGAAATAGATTTTGAATTAACCGAAGAAGAATCGGCTAAAATAAGCAGTGAACAAGTGTTGGAAATTCAATATACTTTTAAGGACAAGATTCTTGCTTTCAATCCAATTCCTAATCAAATTCAATAACCGTAAACTCAAATTTCAGTGGATCTGTATTTTTGAGTAACATAGGAATAAGATCTGCTCCCATAACTTCATAAAATGCTGAAAAATTTTGGTTGCGTTCCTGCAGACTTTGGTTGGGAAACAATCCGTTTTGCAAATCTGTAACCCGATCAACCACATCAGAAAGTTTGCGCTTTTGCGCTTTCAGCAGTCGTTTTTCCAGATAATCCAATCCATTTAACTGTTTTTTCTCCTGTGCATTTACAGCGCCTAAAAAGGTGCTGTCGGTTTTTTTGGCAAGTTCTTTTAATGCAGAAAACTGTTGTTTCAGGTGACTTTTTTGTTCTGAAAAATCTATTTTTATTTCTGAATGTTTCTTTATGACATTTTCAACTAAGGTTTCTTGTTTGTTAAAAATTTCACTGATTGAGATGCTTAATTTATCCAGCTTATGCAACTGTTTTTTAGTGGCCAACAATACCGAATTCCGCAACACCAAAATTGGAAAAGGAACATTTACGGCGTTGAAATAATTTTTTAGCTGAAACCAATAAGCCAACTCTCCGCCTCCGCCAATATAAGCAAGGTTGGGCAACACAATTTCTTGGTAAAGCGGACGCAAAATAACATTTGGGCTAAAGCGTTCTGGATGTTCTTCAACTTCCTTTAACATCTCGTTTTCAGTAAAGATGAGGCTTGTGTTGTTAACCTTAAAAAGATTTTTTTCAAAAATGATGCGTTCTCTTATGGCATCCTTCAAATAAAATAAGTTAATTTCTCTTGGATTTACCTGAATTTTATACTTGGCGGATAATTGCTGATCTGTTTTGGAAACAATATTGAAAGAAGTATTTTGAAGCAATTCTTGTTTAACAAAAGGCGCAAACTGTTTTTTTAATTTTACGTCATCCCCATCAACAATGACCAATCCGTGCTTGCCAAAAAGTTCATTGACCAAATAGCGCGTAGCTTCGGCGAGATTTTTGTTTTTTAAATACGCATTTTTAAACAATTCCCTTAATGCATCGGCATTTTTAGAATTTCCCAAAAGTGTTGAAAATTCATTAAAAACAGCGTCAAATCCATCCGTTTTCAATCGGCCCACAGCGCCGCTACTTTCCCTATTCCAGCTAATTTTGGTGCTATTGACATTGAAATATTGTATCTCCTCAAAATCGTGGTCTTCCGTTGCCATCCAATACACCGGCACAAAATTTTGTTGCGGAAATTCTTTTTTTAACCTGTTAGCCAAATTAATGACCGTTACAATTTTATACAGAAAATATAAAGGACCAGTAAAAATATTCAATTGATGTCCGGTGGTCACCGTAAACGTGTTTTCATTTAAAAGCACCTCAATATTTTGAGTCGATTCGTCTGAAATGATTGTATTTATATATTGTTGTTTCAGCGCATCGTTCAACAATTGTCTCGATGGTGCTGAAAATGCTGTTTTTTTGGCTTCAATCTGATTTTTAAATCCGGCAACATCTGGAAAATTCCCATAAAATTCTGATAATTCGGATTTTTTGTCCAAATAATCACAAATTAATTTTGAAAAATAGCCGGTAGCGGCAAATGGGATATGGGTTACACTCATTACCCTTTACAATTTTTTTTGAAACATCGTATATACATATTCTCTGGTATTTCCTGAAGGTTGCGTGTAGGTATAATTGAATGATTTCAACAATTCGAAATCGCTTCCCAATCGTTCTTGCAACATTTCTTCATTGTAATTAAAAACTTCCAATCCGCTGCATTTTTTAGCGCCCTCTAAATTAAACTCCGCCAAAATTACGAATCCTTTTGGTTTTAAAACGCTTTTTAGCAAGTCAAAATAAGCCTTTTGTTGCTTTTCTTCCGTAAAAAAATGCAACACTGCCCTGTCATGCCACAAATCAACATTTTTTAATTTCAATAATTCAGAAGGATTGGTTAAATCGTCCACAATAAATTTAATATATGCATTTTTAGGCACCATCAAGTGGTTTTTCAATTCGGCTAAAGCCACAGAAGAAATGTCATTTACCACCAAATTTTCATAGCCTTTTGCCAACAATTCCGATATTAAAGTGGTTGCGCCGGCACCTGCATTAAAAATGAAAGCCTCTTTTGGCAAGTT
>JAAFHC010000005.1 GCA_010906935.1 Gelidibacter sp. | reverse complement strand
CTTTACAGGTTTATTGAATTTTATTTTAGACCAATAGCCTGATTTTGGTAATGGTATCGCTAATTTTATGCAAATTTTACGCAATCCATTATCTGAGATATTATAATTTTTGGTTAATGTGGTTAATGGTGTTGTCCAAACTAATTCGTATAATTCTTCTCGTGTGAGTTTATTTGCATCAGGTGTTTCCATAACATCAACATAAAATGGCTGTTACGAATTTAATAAATTTTTAGAATTATTTTATTCTTTTATTTTTAATGAGTCCATCTTTGCTCTAATAGATTTGGTTGACCTTCCCATTATCACTGAGATTTCTTTGATACTTGATTTTGCTGTTAGTTTTTCTTTTAATTTGATCTCTTGTTCAAACGTCCAAGGTTTAAACGCATTATTATGTTTTTTTTGAATTTCCTTTGCTAATTCTGAATTTGGATCTATTACTATTTGATTGTCATCTTTATTTGAAGGAACAATAATTATATTTTCGCATTCAGGAAAACGGAGTGGTAAAAGATTTTCAGGAATATATAATTTATTTTTTGTGCGAGTAATAGCAACATATAATAAATTTATCTCTTCATTGATTTTTGAAGACTGAGTATTTTCATATTCATCTTTTAAATACTGTATTTTCTCTTCATCAATGAAATCATTTGCTAAAATTACTGAATCGTATTCCATTCCTTTACTTCGATGCACTGTTGAAAATATTACTTCAGCGTCTTCCTTATTATTGGAATTTATATGTTTTGCTTTTATTTCTTTTAGAATTGCAGGAATTTTATTGCCATATTTTTTTACTATTTCAATAAGCATACCTAATGATTTGTCTTCAGTTATTTTTACATAACTCTCTAAATCCACAATATCCTTCATTCCCTTAATAAGAAGATCCCGGATAAGATGTTTTTTGTTTGTATACAGATTTAAGACATCAAATAATGAAGCTCCGTCTTCTGCATAGGTATAGGAGTTTATATTCCCTTCAAAATATATTTTTTTGGCTTTTTTTTCTTCAACCACATATTCTATTGCATTTACTAATAATCCTAAATTTGTTCTAGCAATAATTGCTTTTGAATTGGTTTCCCTATTTTGCCCTTTTCCTTGTATGGGGAATGAAATATGATTGCCAATCATCCTTTTAAGGTCTAATGATTGACTTGCTAAGTCTGCAATATTTTGATTGAAACGAAAACTTGTTGAGAGATTAAATGTTTTGAAATCTGTTTTTTCTAAAGAGTTAATTGCATAACGCCAACCATATATTTGTTGGTGTGTATCCCCAACAATTATTTTGGTAGTTTCTTGGTTTAAAAATATATCAAGCATTGCTTCAGAAGCATCCTGACCCTCATCAAAAATAATATAATCATAATAAAGCTTGGGGTTTGATAATTGAAATTTCTTTAAGTAGAAATCGTGTGTGACATCAGCCTCACCCTTATCCATTTTATTAATGAATAATTGTGTTTTTTCTATTAAGATTTCATAATATTTTGTGACAAAACCCTTGGCTTGCGGATCAATAATCGTGGCTAAATAGTTTACCTGGTGCAAACTTTTTTTATTACTATTACAATATAAGGCAGTTAATTTATTAACGTGGTTTGCTAGGATAATAGCACCGTGCCTCAAGCTATCTTCTTCCAATTCTAATAACAGAGCTAATTCGTGCGCTTTGTAACTGTTGATTATATTATAATGGTATTTGTGAACAATATAAGCATAGGCTAAAGAATGTGCCGTTTCTACAGTAACATTTGTAGCTCCTTTTTTTTCAAACTTTTGGATTGCCTCATCTTTAACAGTCTTGTTAAAGGCAAGATATAATATTTTTGACTTTGCAGGTTTATTAATGGCATATTCAACAACTGTTGTTGTCTTACCAGAACCAGCAATGGCGTTAATTTTTATATTTCCATTGGAATTAATAATGGCTTGTTGTTCAGGGGTGAGATTCATAAAATTATAAAAGCTATAGAATAGTTTTGTTATTGATTCTATTGATTACATCATTTACCTTAAAATCTGGTGGCAATGGTTTAAAATTATCATCATTTCTAGATAACTCAAATTTAGTTCTTTGAAATTCTCTCAATTTATCAAGGTCAATTATAGCAACTAATATTGCATCATTAATCCCTCCTTTTAAACGAAGTAAATCCTTAATGGCCGTTTTTGATGGTTGTGTAAGTCTTGAGTCACCATATTGTGAGGTATTAGCTTGAGCAAAATAGCAATGAATATCTCTAGATGTTGCTTCAACAATATTAGAAAAGTAAGGTAAATCTTTATTAAATTCAATACCAATCATTAAATCTATTTTTCCTTTAACTATTGATCTATGAGATATATTTGCCAATTCAAAACAATAAAATGTTGTTAAATAAATATTATTCCAATTAATAATATCGTAACGCATTGGTGATGGTTTTGGAATTTTATAATGATTGCCTTTTATTAATACTTCTTCGAGATGTGCATAATGATTTTTAAGTCTAAAAATAACTACTGAATCTTTAATTCCATTAATTTCTACAGGCAAGATATTTACAACAAAATTATAAGATTTTTTATTTAAAGTAATATGTTCGAGACCAGTTATTGTAACTGTTTGGTTTTTTTCAGAGAAACGACATAAGTTTGATAATAATTCTATAGGAATAAAAAATTCAGGAAACAATAGAATATCAGCATTTTCAATTCTTGCCTTTTTTAATATAAGAGCTAGTTTATTATAACGATCACTTGAAAAATTTGTTTCTCCTCTAATTCCTTTTTTTATATTCTCCTCTAGAACTTTTGTATTTGCGAAGGCTATTTTTGGAGATGAAATTTTTGATATACCAGTTTTAACATTTATTTCCGTAAGTTTTGAATTATTATTTTCTTTACAAATATTATAAGTATAAATTTGATTTTTAAAGTTTATATCAGATAATAAATAATAAGGTATATGGTTTGAGTTAACTTTTTTATATAATTCAAATACTGCATCTAAATATAACTTTTCAGTAGTACTATTATTACCAAAATCATTAGTGTTTTCTTCGTAATTAAAGTTTAAAATTGAATGATTTGCATTTTTAGATAAATTATTGCAAAGCTCTTCAAATTCACTATATGCATAGGCCATTGAACATTCCCAAAACCTTATTTGTCTTGGTGAGTTTTTTAAAAGTTCTTCGTTTAATTTGTATTTTGAAAAATCAAAGGAGAGAACAGTTAAATCTGCCCAACCTTGTTTAGATTCTTCCGTGTAATTTATTAATGGTTGTACAATATATTTGTGTCTGACAAAATTTGCCTCTCTAAATCTTTGAATCCAAAATGATCTTGATTCTGATGGCGAAAAATCTGAAAAGAAGAACTCGTATGATGAGTTTTCCAATTTTTTACTTTGAAATTCAAAATTTCTAGAAGCTTTTTTGGCTTTTGAAATGAAAGAAGGGTTGAGAGAAAGCGTTAGTTCGTGTGCACAATCCAAATATTCAATTAAAGTAAATTTAACTTCTGAATAATTAAGATTTGTATTTTTAATTGTTTTTTTTCTGTTATTGGTTTTGTTGGCAATTTTATCAATTTGCTGAGCACAGTGTAAATAAAAGTTCACATAAGCATTGGGATTTTTATTTACTAAAAAGAGTGTAAATATTTTTTCCCATAAGCCATAAAACTCTAAACAGTTTGCACCTTTAAAAAACTTGAGTATTTTTTCAATTTCATTTTCAGGAAGTTTGCTTTGATGTCTTAAAGCTGTAAATATTTTATTTGATAAATAAATTGATAAACCAAAACGATTTTCTTTATAATCCTTCAATGTTCTTATTTTACCTTCTGAGTTGTCGTATAATAAATGATAGGCGTTTTTTTCAAAAGAATCATCTTCTTCTGAATCTAAAGGTATATCTCTAAATTCACTAGTTCGTTCATCTAACTCTCTTTTGAGTTTATCTATAACTAACGAAGATTCATCGTGTTTAAAAAAATATACCAAAGATTTTTCACTTTGACAATATAAGGACTCAAAGTTTTTTAATTTAAAAGTTGTTTTATTATCTAGTTTTTCGATTTCAATAATTGAATTAAAAACTTCTTTAATTATTTTCTCAACTTTTGTGCAGTTTTCATTTTCATCATTTGAATTTTCTATTTTATCAATTAAATCGGAAGGAGATATAACTATTAAAATATCATCAACATAACGACCATAATAAGCTGGTTTAATATTGTTAAGCATATTTTGATCAAACTCCTTTAAATAATCATTTGCTAGAACGTATGAAGATAGCAATCCAATTGGAAGAATTACTTTAACGATATCTCCTTTGTTATTCACTATTTGATTATAAAAATCATTTGGAACTTTATATTTTTCAGCAATTAATTTAGTATAATCAATATGAAGTTTCGCCATTAAATCTTGCATATTTTGGTGATTCTGTAGTGATGGATATATTCTTCGTTTTATTGGGTTTAGCTTGTTAATGTCTAATCTAATAGAATGGAAGTAATCTTTAATATCGAGATTGACGAATAAAACATTTTTATCTTTTTCTAATAATTCATTAGCTGTCAAAACAGAATCATCTCTCCATCTTTGATATTGTTTGAAGTAAGGTTTAAATAAACCAGATCCTTGGACAATTTTATCTTTATCATTATTTAGAAGCAATCTATTACCAAAGCAGCAATCTTGTAATTTGGAATCAAGACTAATTCCATCTTCGATAATCCATAAAACACTTAAGATGTGAAATTCAATAGGAACTTTTATAAATGCGTTAACTCTATCGAGTTCATAATTCCCATTTAAACGAACATTTGAAATAAAATTAGATTCTTGGTTTTCTAATTGCGTAATTTTTTTAGGATAAAAACTCACTCCCAATTGATTAAATAGGTATTGAAAGAAATCCTCTGCTTTTTGAGAGTTATGATAAGAGTTTATCATATTTGTTAATACTTCTAGTTTTTTATTTACAGGAATTTTTTGTCCAATACTAAATTTTTCATCAAACTCATATGGTTTTGGACTAAAACCAAAAAGAGAATTAATGTTTTTTGTTTTATTCGTCTCAAATTCAACTAATTGTTTCCTTAATAATATATCTGTATTATCATAATATATATATGATTTGAGTTTGATATATGCGTTATTGATTTGTTCTACTGTATATTCCATATTTCTTAATATTTTATTATTCGTAATGATTCAAATAAATCAATTAACCCATCTTCTTTTAAAGGAAGCTTTCCTATTAATTGATTTACATTTCTTATTACAGTCGCTTTATCCCAGAATGGATGAATGACAAGGTTATTTTCATTTTTAAAACCTAAAAGAGGATTTCCATTTGTTTTTTCTAAATATTTTAGTTGTACTCCTTTTTTTGTTTTAAAGGCAGCATCAACTTTTGAAATCGTTTCAGATATTTGATCAATTAACATCTTTAAATCATTAAGTTCTACATATTTTGAATGATCATCATTTAATCCGAATGAATAATTTGCATTAGACATTAACCTAAGCAAGCCAAGACCAAGTCTCCAATCTAATACGTGGTGATAGCCAGAGTTATCATAACTGTTTAGACACTTTTGGCAAGATGTTGAACATTGATCACGATGATTTATTATTGATTTAATAAAGCTATGCTCAGCGTTTAAAATTTGATCAAGGATTTGATTAAAATTATTAAATAGATAATTTACAAATCCTGAACCATTAGGTGCAGCATCACTTAAATATAAGTAGGGAATGCCATTTGAATTTTTCAATTCGCTTATTTCAAGCTCACGAGGTTCTATATCTAAAATATCAGCGGTAACTCTTTGTAAAATAAAAGCAGCTGAATAAAAGGCTGCCTTTATTGCTGGTTTGTTGCCAGTAAATAAATTTAAGTTAAGAGTGTTAGGGATCTTATTTAATTGCAATTTTATGAGTTCAGTTGATTTTTTTGCGCCCAATGCAATTTCTTCTGTTTGAATTGATTCTTGTCCTCTAAAAAATCTACGTACAATGAAATTTGGAGTACACTCTTCAGTTTGAGATCCATTATTACTGCTTACAGTTGTGTTGCACCATCTATTAGTGCCTGCTTGTTGAAAATTTTGAAGAGAAGCTCCTTCAAAATAATTATCATTATTATTGTTTATATGCCAAATATCAGCTTCATAATCGAAATATTTTAAACTATAATTATTTTCTGAAATTTGATTTGAGGAATTATCATTTTCATTTGCGAAAATCCTCGAAGAAGAAAATGTTGAAAGAACATCTCTGTTATTAGTATTGTGCCCATAATTATTGAGAATATTAGCCGTGCGAAATGCTTTAGGAATGACAAGCCTTTTTGCAAAATTAGGTTCAATAATTGGTGCATACAGATTTTGGATATTTACAATATTTTGTGATTCATCAATTACAAGGCTATAACTATTTTCTAAAGCATTTAGTTGATTATTATTAGTACCATCAAACTTTCGAATTGCATTTATTCGTTTAATATTACTGTTATTGTAATCTGTTTTTACATATAAGGGAATAGTTATCCCCACAGATTCATATTCACCTTTATCTTTGGTTCTGATTGATCCAGGAGCAAATTCTGTTATAGCTTGTTCTAAAGTACGATCAATAGTTTTTAATTCATTTTTGTATTCACCGTGATAGAAATTCCTAGTATTACTAGGCATACCAAACATTGGTAACAAACCAGCTTCAGCTAATGTTTGCGCTAAGCCTTCTGTGTAACTATTTTTCTCCACTGCATTATCAATTTCATTTATTAATGAATCACTTAACCATTTTTTTAAAGATTCAATATCATTTATAATTCGATTGTTATAATTAAATTGATTCAAATAATATTCTACGTATTTATTTATAATGTCTGAGTTTAAAGACAACCAATTCTGTAATTGTGGTTTGTAAATTAGCCAATCTTCAGCAAGCCCAAACTCACCGTGAGTATCACTGGTAGAATTGGTTATGTTTATATTTTGAAATGCTAATTTTAAAATTGTTTTTGTTAAAATTCTTCTTACAATTGGCTTTTTTATTTCATAGTTGTTACCTACTCTCGTAGGTTCTAAAGCCAAAATAGGGGAAGGGGCATCACCACCAGTAATCTCATCAATACCATCAAAATAATAATATGTGTCGTGACTTCTTCCTCTACAAAATGTAAGTGCAGCAGAATATGCCTGTCCTCTTCGACCACCACGACCTACACGTTGTTGATAATTGTATCTAGTTGGTGGCATATTTCCTTGAAAGATAGCTTGTAAACTTCCAATGTCAACACCAACTTCCATAGTAGTAGTGACGTTTAACATATCAATTTCTTTAGCTAGTTTTTCTCGGTTGTGTTCAATTTGATCATTTTGTATTATAACACCTTTAAATAATAATTGCCTTTCAGCTTGATTGTCTGTTTGCCCTGTTAATTCAGCAGTATGCAGTCTAATTGGGCTGCGAGGTTCATTAAGTATATCAAAGCTAATAAAGTTATTTGTTCTTAAATCAATTGCTTGACCACTTGGATTTATAGGTAATCTTTCTATACATTGAAGATTTGTACATAAGGAATTTCCTTTGTGTAAGTGAATTTTTTTACAATTTCCGCATTCATAATAATTGGAATCGTCTTTGACCATTTCGAACTCCAATGCATTTGGCATAATTATAAATCGAACATTTCCAAAAATGCTACTTATATAATTGTATATATTATTTCCTAATTCATCACTATCAAGAGCGTATATCTCTGAAAACTGTTCAATAAAATTTTTAAATTTTGTTGGAAGACTTAAATAACTAGCATAATCCTTAGATTCAAACGAATCATTATCTGTATATCTATAATTATCCCCCATCATTCTTAGAAAAGCATCTAAAAAATTATCCAACATTACAAATGTTGGTAGCTGAATTTTAAGTGCATTATAATATTGGTTGGTAGTATTATGTCTCATTTTCAGATAGCCTATCCCTGCACTTTCTGAATTTACATCCGTATAAATACCAAAGCTATTTCTAAATATTGTTGCAAATAATTGGTCTTTAACAGCATCTAAAAAATCAGTTGGAAGATTGAAGTTATTATTTCTAATCCTATTTCTAATTAAGTTTATTGGAGCAATTTTACCGTCTTCAAAATCATAAAAATTACTCCAATGATGATCTTCAATATATTCTTTTTCAAAGCCTACACCGTTTGGATTCATCCCTAATTGTAATAGTTTTTTAACTAATACACCATCCAATTGATTATGTCCTGTTTCAATTAAAATTTCTAAATTAAAATGGCTATTTGGGTTCAAGTACTTTTCTAACTCAATATTATTATTTGCAATTACATATCCTGCAATTTTGTATGCATCAGGAATTGATTCATAGTCCTTTATTTCAGAAAATATAATGCCACCGATTTTCTTCGTTTTTTCAATTAATTCCAAAATTTTTGGATCTGGCTGATTTAATTCTTCAATACATTGTAAAAATAACATTCTGACAATGTCTCTGAAATGTTCCGTTTCAATATCAAAAGCTTGACTAGCTGCATCTTGTCGGCTATCTGAGAAACCTACTAATTTAGGATTTTTACTATCTAATTGATATAATAACTCTTTACTTAACACCTGATTGCTACGTGCAATACCTGTTCTAAAACTTCTGATAGGTGATTTGGTGTATAAACGCCTGCCGTAATTTGTATTACAATTTGGACATTCGTGCGGTAGTGCTTGGATTAAATCAATTTCATAATTGTGAAAATCTATTATATGGTTATGATTTCTATTTGATGTTAATACGAATGTATATCCTTTAATATCACTTGGATTAGAAGTGTCTTCTTGAAAAATGATATTACCATTGTACGGATTTAAAAATGATTTTTTCCAATTTCCTCTTACATTTGTCCGGTTAAAGGCACTAACATTATTTTCATTTGTTTGTTTGAAATCCTCTCTTTTATCATCCCCGTTTTCATCTTCTCTAAAAAGTGCATATTCCTTTTGGTTTTTTTCATTTGGCCAAAAAACTGCATAGTCTTGATACCATTTATTTTGAACCAAAGGAGTGACTTGATTGTTTGGTATTTTATTTAATTCAGGACTGTTTAAAGATAGTTCCCATTTTTGTTGATCTCTATCTATACTTTTGTTTCCTCCTATAAATGCTGCTCCACATTTTTCACAACGTAAGGTTTCCAATACTTTGTGAATTGTGCCATCATTCCCCTTTTTTGCACTTACAGGAATATACATTAAATCACCAAAAGGATTTTGGGGTTTGTCAGGTATTTGAGGAGTTAATTCAGCCCATAAACCTTCAATGTATTTATAAAATTGGTGGAATCTTATTCTAGGTAGTTTACATTTTAAATTGTTAATCTCGGCATCAGCTCTTAAGATTAAGAAACCTCTCAATGCTAGTTGATTTTTATTAAATAACTTATTAATTAATTCATCTATACCAATTGGCACTACTTTCCCATTATTATTAGTACAAGCTTCTCTAAAATAAGCGAATATATTTTCAGCTTCTGTATTGAAAAAATCACTTATTGTTTTGTGCCCTAATTTTAATGCTAGTTGGTTTTTAATTATTTCTTTTTCTATTGTTGTTTTTTGTATATAGTCTGATTTAATACTATCAAATAATGAAAAATCTATTTGATTTCCTTTTTTTGGAATATAATCACTACCACTTTGTATTTCAAATGCTTTTTTAGTAGCATCTTCGTTGTATACCCCAAAGAATTGGTTTAGATATTCCTGAGTTTTATTTTCATCACCTAAGGAGGCGCTTGAAGCTAAAATTCTTAATTGTGGGTTCGGTGTTGCTTTTCCATTTAATTCAATTACAGGAGGTACACCAATCGCATCAAGAAACATTCTAATTAAATAGGCTATTTCAGTACCTGAAGTTCCTCTAAATAAATGTAATTCATCAACTATTAGATGGAATACATTTGATTGATCTTCTTTAATCCATTTTTTTGTGCTTTCAAACATATTGGATTCAATGTCTCTCATTAGCATTACGCTTAACATTGAAAAGTTTGTAATTAAAATATCTGGAGGAGTTACTTGCATATCCCAACGTACAATCATTTCTGAAGTTCTGTTGTTAGAAGTTAACCTTGGAGCAATGTATAAGACATCATCTTTTCTGTCCTTATTTTGATTGACAAAAGCTTCCGTGTTATTAGATTGTGCAATAATTTCTTGTAATTTTTGGTGACAAAATCTCCTTTTGTTTTTATTAATTGAATCCACAAAATTACCTGATGTGATAGTGCTCCCATTGTATTGTCCGAAATAAATTCTGTTGCCTTTTAGTCCTTTATCACTATCAAAATGTTCACGTACTTCATCACAATCTAATGCCTTTCTTAAACGTGTCATTTGATCTTCCACCAATGCATTCATTGGGTATAAAATTAAAGATCGTATAGCAGCAATTCTATTTTCACCATTACGTTGAATAGGTTTATAGCCACCATCATTAGCCTGAATAGTGAACCAATTTGAGCTAATGTACTGAGGTGTTTCCCATTTTTTTGCTTCTTTATATAAACTAGCAAATAGCGGTAAAAGAAATGCTTCCGTTTTCCCAGAGCCCGTACCTGAATTTATTACTGTATTTTTCCCATTCACAAATACCTTCTCGAACATATCAATTTGATGTTGGTAAGGTGGATAACTCATTAAACCAGGTTCAATAAACTTTGAGAAAAAAGCTTTTGATATATCTGAATTGTTCCAGAAACTATTTGTAGCAAAATCTGAAATTTCTGAAATATTGTTTACGGTTTTATTATTAATCATTGCCGTAATATATTCTGGCAATAATTCTAAATAAGGCTCTCTTAAAAGCGTATTGTTTTTTTCTAATTCGTCATTTTTCTTTTCATTTAATTCCTTATCATTAAAACTATACATTGTTTTAAAATACCTCAAATAATTTGATTTTATTTTTTGAAATGCTTCAATTGGATCTACTGAGAGTAGATTTTGATACTTATTTGTTTTCATAGTTTTTCAATTTTAATGAGAGCGATTTCTTCTTTGGTTTCCTTTTTAGTTTCTATTTTTAAACTTTTAGATGGTGTTGAAAACTGTTGATTTGTAAATTGATTTTCAATTATTTTACTTATCGTTTTGTTTATTTTGGTTTTATCATATTGAATTTCAATCATATTTAAAACTTCTTCATCAATTAAGAACTCTTTTGAAACTATTGGATTTGCTAGATTTATAACTTCTATATTTAAAAATATTTGCTTAAAATTAGTTTGAATTGCAATGATTTTATCTAGTTTTTTTGATTTTATAAGAATTATCCATTTTAAGTCACTGAAAATAGAACATTTTATAAACTCCATTGTTATTGAATCGGAGCCCTTGTAATAATAATTTATTTGTTTATTATTATTGAAATCTACAGTACCAGTTAAGATTCTAGCAATATTTTCTTTTCTTTCGACTTTTTCTGAAATATTAAAACTATCAAAATAGTTGAAATTTTTATCTTCGCTATTTAAAAAATTATCTGAATTTAAAATAAAATATTTATTAGTTTTTGGTATTCCGTGATTGATTGTACAGAAAGCACGGTAAATAATTTCGGGTAATTTGTATTTAGAAGGGATTAAAATTTTAGGATTGTAGTTAATAGTACCACGGTCACCAAATATTTTATTCATTAATAAAAGTGTCTCTTTTCTTTTAAAAGCTGTATATATTTTTGCCCACTTATAATTTATAGGATTTAATTTGTAATACTTACGTTTCTCATTTTCAAGAAAAAATAGATTTTGTAATTGACCGTTTATAAAGGTTTTTGATTCACTTTCAACAATTCGAGGAATTGACTCTTGTGAATTAATTAATTTATGATTTTCTAGATTTAACGGTTCCGTTAAATGACTTGACTCAAAAGATTGAATCGAATTTATGAAATTTAATAAACTATCACCAAAATGGTATCTAGATATAACTGGAATATCGATATTAAACTCTGTTAAAAGAAAGGCTTTGAATTGCTCCATATTATTATTGAAATTCAAATAAATTAATTCAGGTAATAACGCCTTTTCTAAATCGTTGTTTTCACAAATATTGTACCTTTTAAAACGAACGTTGATATTTGCAATTTGACAAAAATCCATTAATTTTTCAAGCATCATTTTTGTTTTAAAGCCTTTTAGTTGATACGCTTGATTCGGGTAATCATAGGATAATGATTTTTCAATCTGATGTAATTCGGGAGGTAATAATTGAAAATATTCTTTTTGATCAACTACTTTTCTTGTAAAATAACCAAGACCGATTAAGTTATTAATTAGATTGCTTCTTGAATATTGATGTTCATTAATTTTGTACCCTTTACTCTCTAAATAAATTAAAGTTGCATCAATTGCATTATTTATATCAATCCTTTTTATAATTTGATTTTCTTTTTTTGAGCTAATTCCTGTTAAATTAAAGAGGAAAAAATTATCATCATATGAAGAATCTTCAACTAGTTTTTTTATGGGATGAGTATTATTATTTAATTCACTCTGGTTACTTCCAATAATTTTACCTCCTTGTAAATAAGTAGTTTCTGAAGAATTATTCATACCCCATTGATTAAACTTAAAAAGAGATTCGGGATCTGGAATTATAAACTCAGTTTTTGTAATTGAAAAATCAAATCTTTTTTCAATATCATTTACTATAAACTTAATGGTAATTAATGAAATATCATTTAGGACAAGATTGTCATTTAAGAAAAAATAAAACTTGTTGTCAATTATATTTTGAGTATAATTATCACATATTTGACCATTCAGGAATAGTTTGACAATAAGATCATTTGAATCAACAGAACTATTTTGAAGTTCAAAATAAGGTAAGGAAATACTTAAATATAAATGTTTGTCAATTTTAAGTCCACCTAATTTTTTAATTAATAATTGATTATTGTAATTTGTTTCAAAGATTGCATTTTCATCATTTTTATAGAAAGATTTTTTTATGTTAAATGCATTGTAAAAAGTGTAGTTATCACCAAATAAGTTTAATAAATTATTATTTGATTTTATAATTTCACATTTTTCAATAAATGATGTTACCGAAGACCATTTTTGCCATCTTTCTAAATTGTTTTTTTCGTTTTTAACAACAATTAGCACTTCTGTATTTGGTCTCGGTGCGATTGTTTGTATATAATAATTATAAGATTTTTCAAAAAAATTAATTTCTTTAATTTTTTGCGTTCTTAATTCTAATGAACCACCCTTTGTTGAAAGGCAGTATTCATTGAATTTTATTTCTTTATGATTCTCAACAATAATAGGGTGAATATTATTCCCAAAATTATCTTTCCCTGATATTGGAATTGAAAAATTAATAGGTTCATCTGTTTCATAAAGTGTTGTATCCGATTTTAATAAAAGTTTTATATTTTCAATATCAATATAGAACGTTAAAAGACCTCTTCTATGAAATTCGATTGCATCCCCATTTAAATTATTTTTATGTGTTTGTAAATCGAAATTTTTAACCTTGTTTAGAAACCATTCGGCATATAATTCATTTGAAGTTGCTTCTAGGAATTTAGATCGTAATTTTCCCGATTCCAGTACTGGGAGGATTTTATTTGCTAATTCGTAAAACAACGTGTTATCATCAATTTGAATTTGATTTTTATATAGAAATTCCTCAAATTGGGCATTTTCAGGAGGGCTTAAAACCACTTGGTAGTGGAGCAAACCTTTGTACGCAAGTCTTCCTATTCTGTAAGCTTTGAAAATTCCTTTATTTTTTGAAATGGACCATTTTTCTAATTCATCAAATAGCACATTTAAATTTTTTAAAGTATTGATTTTTCTTTCATTTGGAAGGAAGTTGAGAATAGCCGCATTTAAATTTCTATAAAATGAATCATCAGTATTATTTATATAAATTGTAATATAAAAAATGATGTAATTTAAATAAATGATGTCGTATTTCGATTTAGTATCCATCAATAACATTGGAAATTCAATCAAACTTTTTTTAATTGTACGGGTTAGGGGAATGTCTCTTTTAATGCCTTTGTTTATTTTATCAAAAATTTCAATTTTTGATTCGAAATCAACTAATACGCTCTTAAGAAAATCATCATAATTTCCTAAATTATTTTCGGCACCAATTAAATTGATAGTTTCAATATCTGCATAAAGAATAACTTCCTTATAGAAATTTCCACTATTGAAGTAGTAGTTTTTTAAAGCTTCGTTCCATTTAATATAATCCATAACTTAATATTTAATTACAAAAACCATAATTTATCTTTTGCATCCAGTGGAATGTCGCCATCAAAATGGGGTGCTATTTGTGCTACCATTTCAGGATATTTTATGGTGATTGGCACGTTTTGTTGTTTTAATGATTTCCAATACAAACGGCTGAATTGGTAAACTTGTTCTATCAAACCTTTTATAACGTTATTATCTACTAATGCGCCTTCAGTAGGGCTTGAAATTCCAATTTTAATAGGGAAGGGGAAGCCTTCACGATCATTGAAATTGGCATCATCTGTATGGCGGCTGTTGTTGAATAATAAGTATTGGTTGTTGCCAATTCTTATGAATGTTCCTGATTTCGGCATTAATTTACCGTGCCAATTGTTGTCAATTGCGATAAGGTCTTCTGAGTCTGTTTTGTTGATATTTAAAATGTATAATGGCACGTCTAAATTTAAGCTTTTCATACCCTCTAAAATGGGTTTTAAGTCTTCGTAACTCATTTCTTTATAGAAGTGAATTACAACTTTGTCGGAATGTGCAATGGCATAAAAATTTCTGATGGCTTTGCAAATACTTCCTGCTAAATTTACGGTTTCATATTCTTTGAAATATTCAAATCTGTTAAATGTACCGTTGTTTTGAAAGCTGAACGCACTTGCGATATAATTTATGCCTTCATCAACGTTTTTAAATGCACCAATGCCGATTATTAATTCTTTTTTATCGGGTGTTTTAAGTTTCCAGGGAATGCCCTGCAATTTGGCCAGTAGTGCAAGCGAGATATTGCTTAGGGTAAATTGCTGCGTGTTGTCTTCAAATTTGGTGACCATTTTTTCGTAATTGATGACTTGAGAAACTATGCCATTTTTTAATAGTTCTTCTTTTACTTTGTAATAGATTATTCTGTTGCTAAAGTTGTCATCATTTTTTGAAAACGGACTTATGTAAATGGCGGCATAAATGAAATTGGGTAAAAATTGTATATCTTCCAGTCGTTGCTTAATGGTAGATAACGGGTCTTCAATATTTGTATAGCACATTGCATTTTTACTGCTACTTTGGTAAGGCATATCTAAAAATTTGCCCATACCCGGGAAGTATTTTCCTGTTCCGTTTAATAATTGGTCGTGCAAGGTTGCGACAAAGTCACTATGACTTTCGTGAAAAATATAGAATAATTGATAGCGTTTAGGGCGCTGCAAGCACTGGTACCTCACCATTTCCATTTGAGGCATTTTTCCAAAACCATTTCTAAATTGCAAGAGGTTCATTTCTGCACCTACATAATCAATGCGATGTTCCGGAACACGCACCCAGTTTTGGGAACGCAGGTCGATGATTTCTTTGAAATCATCTTTAAAAAGCTGTTTTTTTGCAAAACCATTTACGAGATTCATAAATGTTTTATACTTGTTTAATGGCTTGTTTGAAGTAATTTCAATGCTGTGCGCGTTAGATAATTCTCTGTTAAGAATAGGGTAGGACTCCTCAAAATTTATGCTGTTCCAATATTCCTTTTGGTCATCAGTTTCAGTCGGCATATTGAAGCTGAAAACTTTTTGATTGTAAATGGCTTTTTTTATGCAGGTTGTGTCTTCTAATTCGCTAATGGGCGTTTTCAGTATTTTTGCAGTACCATCATAACTTACCATTAATTCGGGGTATTTGCTGATTCTATTGAATTGTATCCTTAAGGAAAATTTATAATGCTGGTTAAACGGCGAATTCTCCTCATTTTTTGCCGGCATCCAAACCTGTTGGTCTTTCACAAAATTTCTAGACACAATCAATCCTTTGTTTAAAAAATGTTGTTTTATTTTAAAGTTCAGGTATTGTTTGTATAAGCGATTAAACTGTGCGCTAGCCTCTATTGAATGCGGTTTGAACCCTTCGGTTGGTGTATCGAAAGTTGTGTAGATATTGTCTGAATTTCTTAAATCCAAATTAGGAAATGTGGAAGTAATGTCTTTTGGAAACTTTGATTTGTGCACTGGGTAACATTCTCCAATTTCTTCTAAAGAAAAATATAAAGTTGTTGCTTGTTTTGGATAATTAAAGTTTAAGATGTTAAAGTAATAATCTTTGTCCATAGCTTTGAAACGGTTATTATTATTTATTGTTAATTATTGGTCTTTGTTTATCGGTGTTTATACGTTTTATATTTTTTTTAATTTACCCCTCAAATGTTTCTTTTAATATGACTTGCATTAACATTTAAAAATAAGATCATCATTTACTCCAAATATCATAACCTCCAGTATGTCTAACTTTATCGTGAACACCATTAGGTACCAACTGCATTTTTCCCATTTTTTCGTGGTGATGCCAAGAAAAACCAAATACATTCCCTCCCTCTGCACTTGTTGGGTTTGATATGTCATTTTTCTGTTTCTCGAGCATTTGTTCCATATTTAATTCTTTATTATGAAAGTAGTTTTTACCATCCTTAATTAACTGGTCATTAGCTTCTCTAAATTGTTTCAAATAATGCTCAGGGTTTTTATCTAATTTTGTTTTTAGTGTATTTGTGCAAAATTTATTTTGATTTCTAATATCTAATTTTGTTGGCGCTTTAATTAGTTCCTTTGGTAAGGTTGTATTTTGCACTGAAACCTTATTAAAATTAGGGAACTCACCTGAAACTATTTTTCCTTCACCAGTAATCACTTCTTTTGTTTGAAATTTTATACCCGTTTCTTGATGGATTCTTCCTTTTAAATTACTATTAATAGTTTTTATTCTTTCAACTCCTTTATTTAGACCAATATTAGGCTTGTTAATTGATTTTGTTTTAATAAAACTTGTAACAGGTTTCGATTTTATTGGAGATATTACTTCACCTTTAGGAATACTTGTTTTAAGCGATGTTATTACTGGTTTAACAACTTCTTGAACCACTTTAGTGGCGATTTGTTTGATGGCGATTGTTGCTGTGCTAATTGGCTCCATAGTATATCTTTTGTGTTATTTAATATTAATTTTTCCGTTGCTATATCCTCTATTAAAATATAATCGTTCAATGTGTAAACTATATTTTCAACATTTGATTCAGTATTTGTATCATTCTGAAAATAAGTATTTACCATTTTTTCAACAATTGGTAAACATATAAATTCAAATTTTTCCTCGTAGTAATTCGTAAGTTCTGCCATTAAATCAGTATAAGAATCTTCATTTTTTAAACTGAAAAGCGACTTAAATAATTGCGCAATTTTATTTGGAAGCAAGCCTTTTGAATTATACATTCCATCTCTGAATAACTCCACTATTTGTAAGGTTGCATAATCAAATAAATCTTCATTATTACTGAAATTGAAATTAGTTTTTGTATGTACTAATTTTTCTAATTCGTTTTGAAATGTTTCCAATATATCTTCCAAGTAATCTTCACCAGAAATACCAAGTGAATTTAAGAATTTTGTAATTAGTTGTATCCCGTCATCTTTTAACATAGCCTGTAATTGGTATGCCCTATTCGAATGTAATGATCGGGTTGTAAAATTTTTCATTTGCTCCTTCACTTTCTCATTGCTAATAGGGGCTTCTTTACAATCCGTTGAAAATTTAACTTCTACAGGTTTTTCCATTCCTTCTTTATGACATAGTGCGTGCCCTGTTTTTAACCGATTTAAGTAAATGGCTTCTTGGTTAGTAATACTTAAAGAACCTGCTAACAATGCTTGGTCGTCAGAAGCAGCTATACGATGTGCTATTTTAGTATTTGAATTTTTAATAACTTCTGGAGCTAGTTTAGAAGGTATTTGCTCAGCAATAATAACCCCTTGCCCTAATGATCTCATTTCTGCAATTACATTTCCAAAATATTCAACTGCTTTTCCTTTTGGGTTGCCCATTTGATCTGAGCTTTTTTCTGTAGAAACATTTTTCAACAATCTATGTGCTTCTTCAATAACCAAAATATGCTGTAGCCCTTCTTTTTTTGACTCTGAATCGGTACTGTTAGTTATAGCTTCTTTTTGTCTGTACTCGCTAATTAGCGTTAATAATAAACCTACGAAAAATGCTTTATCATCATCATCAACTAAGTCCTCCATTTCAAAAATGGTAGGATGCTTCAGCAACTCTTCAATTGGATGGAAATCATACGTATTAAACATTAAGCCCTTCACCCCAGTTGTTAAGCCTTCTAAACTATTTAATATAGATCCTTTAATATTTTCTTTGTATTCGCCTTCAAATTTTAAATTCTCATTCATATGCCTTTCAATTTCATTTTTTAAGGTATTTAATGTTGGAAAAAAATAATGACTATTTTCATCCTTATAAAATTTATCAACATCAAAACTATTGTCACTAATTTTTCTAAAATTAAAATGTGCGCCTGAAATTAAATCCCAACCTAAATTTTCGTAAACATTATTCAAAGACTTTTCTAAAATCCCAGGCATTGGGCCATATAGCGAAAAACTTGCATTGAAAATAGCTTTTAAAAAATCTATATGTGACGATAATTTAACTCCCTTTTGCACATAGAATGGATTCATTTTTATTGGACTGGTTTCTGAATCTCCAATAGTATAAATTCTTAGTTCCTTAAAAACCTCATCGTTTAACAATTTTCTATAATCTCTTTTTGCGGATTCAATTACTAAAAAAGGTAATGAATCATTTTCAACAACATTTTTTAGTATTTGTTTTACTGTATTAGATTTACCACTACCTGTTGCCCCAGTAATAAAAAGATGTTTATTTAAAGTCTCCTTAGATAAGCTAAACGTATTATTTTTGCTTTCAACACCGTTTTCAGTGATATATCCTACACAATTTTTTGTTACACCAAAATCAACATCAGTTAATGCTAAATTAGGCATTCTTTTTATCTCATACCCAGGTATTGCTTCTTTAGGAAATGATGCTATAAAAGATAATTCTTGACTTGTAATATAAGAACATAAATTTTTAGGAAATAAACCTTTATTAATGATATCCTTTGTAGGGAAAAACATTCCTTCAGAACTTTCTTTTAATTTAATAACTGGTTTAAAATACGACACCTCTACATCCGTATTGTTCGCTAACTCCCCTAAAAAAGTTCCTGCTAAAATTTCAGAATTGTCTTTATCTTCTGTAACAAAACTAATATTTGTTTCCCAAAAACCATTGTTTGCTCCTTTTGAAATACGCTCAATAAATAGCTCTACACTTTCTAAAAGTTTTACAACCTCTGCATTAATTTCCTCCGACGTAGTTGCATTAGAATTTTGTTTACTAGTTGTCTTTTCGGTTTTATCCTTATCCTTCGTTTTTCTGAAACCATTCAATAAATTATTAAAAAAACCAGGTGAGTCATTTTCTGTATCACTTTCCGTATTATTTAAGGTTATTTTAGTTAATGGGTGTAATTTGTTTTTAAAATCTAATAAACTTTGCTTATAAACATCTAAATCCCTTTTAGGAATAGGTTTGGAAACTATTGCAAGCGTAAATTTATTATCTTTTAAACTTTTTAGTACTGAAGCAATTTTAAATTGTTGTTTTTCTTTTTCTTTTTTATCAAACAGAATAGGGGTGCCGCTTATAACACCTCCATACTGATTCCCTTTAATTAAATCGCTAAACATTAAATTGATGTCTAACTCATTTTGGTTACAAGGAAGAATACCGCTAATAATAGATCTAAATTTATTACGTGTAGTTCCTTCTTTTTTTAAGCCAATATAAATATTAGGTTTTCCATTATTTGTAGAGAATATAGTAGCTACTGAAATACTTTCAAAATAACAAGTTGAAAGCAGGGTTTGATACCGGTCATTAATAAATTTTTCTATTTCTTTTTCTTCACTAGTAATGTTAAATTCTTCAATTGGAAATAATTGGAATTCGTTCAGTTCGGTATCTTTTACCTCTAAAGATTGATTCTCAGATTCTGAACGAAGTTGTGGAAATAATTGAAATTTTATATTTTCAATTAATGTTTTATCGTCTTCACTTATGGTAGTTTTTTCATTACTCATCTTTTTCTTAGTTTTTTATATATGTATTTTACCCCTCAAACGCTTCTTTTAGCACCGCTTGCATAAGCATTTTGGCATTGGTTTCACTTTGTTTTATTTCTTTTTCTAAAGCCGTGCATTTTTGCATTAATGCTTCTACTTTTTCTACGATGGCTTTTTGTTCGTTTTTTGATGGGAGTGGAATTTTGAAATTAGAAACTGCACCCAAACTTAAATTTCCTCTACCAGTATCAAATTGATTGTCCATCATTAATTTTATTCCAAAATCAGAATTTAAAATATTAATCAAAAATTGTTTATTAAAGTAATCATCAGGAAAACGAATTAAGCAAACTGCTTGATTTATATTGGCAACAAAATCGAGATTCCAAATTGCAGTTCTGCCAATTGAAGCGCCAACGATATTAGTAAGAATATCCCCTTTGTTTAGTATTGATCTTGGTTCAATTTCATTAAATCTTTCTTGAACAAATTTTTTCTTTTTTAAAATAATTTCGTTTGTGCCAACATTTTCACTTGTGACAAATAAAACACCTTCATCAACATATTGAACACCTTGCCATTTTGGGGAAGATCCTTTTGTTATTGTATGTGAAATATCCCCTAATCTACACCACACCCAACCATTTGGCAATTCGAAAGGAATTTCTTCTTTTGTGATTGGTGGTAGTGGTTTTTCCTTTTTTGTTTTTTTGTCAGCAATTAGTTGTTGCTTTTCTTTTTTGATTCGTTGGAGTAGGTTTACAGCAGAATGAGATCCTGAAACAAGTTCAGGGTGACGTTTACGCCAATCTTCAGTTAGCTTCCCTTGTATGGCTTCTTGTAATATGGATTGTTTTAGTTGGGTTAGGAGTTGTTTTTGGATTTGGATTTCTTTATTAAGATTTTCCCAATGGTCAATTAAACTAATCTTTGATATTAATAAATTGTAATCGGTACTCTCAAATTTTTCATTTTTTTCAATAGAATCAAGAATCTCTGCAATAACATTTTGTTCTTCAATGCTAATCAAAGGTAATGTGACATCTTTAATTCTTGCTTTACTAATAACAGGCTGCATTGCGTTATTTGCATATTGACCTAAATCTGAATATGATAAAAAATGTCTTAAAAAGTTTAATGAAAACCTTTTGTCAAATGATTGAATTAATAACGCATTATCCGTTACCCAAGAATTTTCTTGGATTTCAAAAACACATCCACATCTTGCACCAACACGACCAATTCCAATAGTTTTATAATCAATATTAAATTTAGAATGTGTATTACCTGTATTTCCACCACCACCATAAACATTATAAGAACCTTGATCCATATCGCTCTTTGTTAAATTATCACCACTTGTAATATTTAATGCAATATGTATTGGGATTTCTTCGGTTGAATTAATATTTTTAAAAATCGTTGCATACGCAATATCCAAACGATAGTTATTTGAGTATTTTTTAACCATTTATTCCACCTTTAATTGATAATGCTATTTCATTCGATTTTGAAAAAGATTTTGATAAGAGAGTTATGATTTCATCAGAAGATTTTATTTCTTCCTCTTCCTCTTGAATTGGATTTTTAATATCTAAATCAAAATCTTTTAAGTTTTTGATGTTTACTTTCCAGGCCTGGTCGTTTTCTTTACGGTTGTTCCACCAATCTATTATGGGTTGAAACTCGTTAAACTGTATATGTTTTGTTTTAGAGTAGGATTTTTGCCCTTCAGGTAATTTGTGCTCATAATACCAAATATCTTCTGTTTTACCTCCTTTTTCAAAGAATAGCAAGTTAGTACTTACTGTTGCAGGAAAAAATGTGCTTTGTGGCAACCGTATAATGGTGTGTAGATTGCAATCTGTTAGTAGTTTTTCACGGATACGTGCTTTAACACCATCGCCTGTAATTGAACCATCGGGTAATACAATGGCGCAACGCCCTTTAGGTTTTAACAGTTGCAGCATTAAAATAACAAATAAATCTGCACTTTCTTTACAACGATAGGTTGCAGGGAAGTTGGTTTCTACACCATCGGCAATACTTGCTCCAAAAGGTGGATTAGCCAAAATTACATCAACTTTATCTTTACTGCTTATGCTGTTATATTCGGTTTTTAAACTATCAATATAATGATAGTCTGGTATGTCCATTTCGTGCAGTATTAAGTTGGTTAAACCCAATACATAGGCAACGGGTTTTAGCTCCCAACCTGTAATGCTTTTTTGTAAAATATGTTCATCATCCACCGTATTTACATAGTGTTCACGCACGTGGTCTATGGCAGCTGTTAAGAAGCCACCTGTTCCCGCTGCAGGGTCTAACACTTTTTCACCCAACGTTGGGTTGGTCATTTGTGTCATTAATTGGGTTACTGCTCTAGGTGTGTAGTATTCCCCTTTGTTACCAGCATCACGTAATTCAACTAATATACTTTCATAAATATCTCCAAAAACGTGTTTGTCTTCTGAATTGTTAAAGTCAACCTCATTTAGTTTGTTAATGACTTTACGCATTTCGTAACCACTTTTCATAAAGTTGTTAGAACCATCGAACACTTCCTTTACAATAGCAGCACGTTTTGGGTTGGTAGGGCTTGTTAGGTTTCTTAAAGAAGCGAATAAACCTAAATCTGTTTCGTTATTATTATCAATAAAATTTAAAAGTTCATCACCAGTAATACCTTCTGTGTCTGCTGCCCAAGTACGCCATTGAAATTTCTCAGGTACTACAGAAACATAATTATCTTTTATAATTTCTAACTCCTGGTCTTTATCATCTATAATTTTCAGGAAGAGCATCCATCCTAATTGTTCTAATCGTTGTGCATCACCAGAGATTCCTCTGTCTTGACGCATTATATTTCTTATGTTGCTTATTACAGCACCTACGTTTGCCATTTATTGTTTATTGTATAAGTATTTAATATTATATAAATTATAGTCGATTAAATCATCTTCACCTTGATAGAGGTTTATAATAAATATTCGACTTTTTCTTTCATTTGGAATTGAATAAAATTCTTTGTGATTTTTAATAAGATTATGCGTCTCTTCAAAAGATCTATTGACAACAATTAGTACAGAATTTTGAAAATTCAAATATTCAGCTGTTGACATTATCAATTTATTAAAATCATCAGTGAGATTAGCTTTTGGATCAGTTTTGACTTCAATAAACATCTTCTGATTGTTTCTATTTGCTTGTGATTCGTGTAAAACTAAATCAGGTCGTGAACCTACGGATAGTTTTGTGATGTCAAAATGTAAAATTAGATTATTATAATAATTTGTGTTTGCGGGTAACTCAATTAGAGATTTGAACCTATGAAATAACTCTGCTGAAAAAGATTGTTCTATATTCTGATCATATTGTGAATGATTCTCCCTAGTACCAATAGCTCTAAAATGGACTGGAGTTATTTGAGTGGTTGCACAAATTAGGTCAATAATACATTTTTCCATTAAGCAATTCTATAGAGTTCAGTTTCTAATTCTTTTAATGCTTTTATATATTGAGGTTTACCACCAAAGGCTTTTATAATTTCCATAGGAGTTCCTAATTTGTTTAAAGGATCTAATTTTAAAACTTCTGTACTTTCTATGGTCAGCAATCCGTCATCCTCATATTTATTTAACAAACTTTGAATTACCAATTGCGCTTTGTCTCCATACTTGGTAAAATAATTGCGTTTTTTTACATTTTCAGCACGTTCTTTTCGTGTGAGCGGTTTGGCATCGTATGCCACGTGACAAATTAAATCGAATGGATCAAAATCTTTTCCTACCTCTTCATTAAGAGCTTCAAAGAAAACGCCTTGTTCTTCCAGTTCTACGATAATTGCTTTTTTCTTTTCGGCATTGTTCCAGGAGATCAGGAAACTTTCCAAATTTTTATACTGCTTTTTTACACTGCTTTTGGTGTAGTCTTTTAAACTCTCGGTAATAATTTTACCATCGGTTCCTAAATATTGGACTCTTTCATTGATGATTTTTACTTCAACACCATCAACTATAATTTTGTTCTGAGGCTCTTCAGCAATGTGACCGCCACCTTCAATTTGCGTATAATCCGGTTCCTCGGGAAAATCAATGATTTCTCCATCAATATCAATGATTGGTTCGTCAGAAGCTTCATCTTCCGTTCCTGTTAAATCATCATCTTCAGTCACTACTTTTATCATTACCGGATCACCATCAAAATTAGGGTCGGCAAAAAGATGTGTTGCATCACGGAAATCCATAATGGTAAAATATGTTTTTCCGTATTCTTCATTTATTCTTGTGCCTCTTCCAATAATCTGTTTAAATTCTGTTGGCGATTGAATATTGCTGTCCAATACAATGAGTTTACAAGTTTGGGCATCAATACCGGTTGTCATAAGTTTTGAAGTAGTGGCAATCACAGGATAGGGTTCACTTGGATTGATAAAACTGTCTAATTCACGTTTTCCTTCTTCATTATCACCTGTAATTTGCATCACATATTTATTATTTTGTGCAAATAAGTCGGCATTGGCATTTGCCAAGGCAGTTCTCATACCTTCGGCGTGTTCAATATCAATACAGAAAACAATAGATTTTGCAAATCGGTCGTAGCCTTTTAAAAATTCCGTAATTTTGGCAGCCACTACTTTTCTGCGGCCTTCCACCACAATATTTTTATCAAAATCTTTTCTGTTGTAAATTCTGTCTTCAACAGGATTTCCAGATTTGTCTAAAAACCCACTTGGAGGTCTCCATCCATCGGCATCAATATCCAAGGTTACTTTTACCACTTTGTAAGGTGCGAGAAAACCATCATCAATACCTTGTCTTAGAGAATAGGTATAAATAGGATCACCAAAATATTCCATATTGGAAACTTCATCTGTTTCTTTAGGTGTTGCAGTTAAACCAATATGGGTAGCTTTATTGAAATAATCTAAAATTTCACGCCAAGCACTATCTTCTCTCGCGCTGCCCCTATGGCATTCATCAATGATAATTAAATCAAAAAAGTCTGGACTGAATTGTTTGTAAGCGTCATCACTTTTGCTGTCTGACAAGCCTTGATACAAGGCTAAATACACATTGTAAGCGGTGTCTATTTGCTTTTTGCGTATCACAGTCATTGCATCTTTAAAATGTTTAAAATCGCCTCTGGCGGTTTGGTCAATTAAGGATGTTCTGTCGGCTAAAAATAAGATTCTTTTTTTTGAGCCGCTTTTCCAAAGGCGGTAAATAATTTGAAAAGCGGTATAGGTTTTACCTGTCCCGGTTGCCATTACCAAAATAATTCTTTTTTGGCCTTTTGCCACTGCTTCAATTGTTCTGTTTACAGCAATTTGTTGGTAATATCTTGGACTTCTGCCTGAACTGTCGTGAAAGTAATTTTGGGATGTTATGGCTTCTTCTTCAGCGGTATTAATTCCTTTGTACTTTTTGTATTTTTCCCAAAGTTCTTCAGGAGTAGGAAATTCATCCATAGAAATTTCTTTTTCTATATCACCATCTGTTTCGGTTTTATCGTGAAAATAGAATCCGTCTCCATTGCTACTGAATACGCAAGGAATGTCTAACGTATTTGAATAACCCAGTGCTTGTTGTATGCCACTTCTTACGGTGTGTTTATTGTCCTTTGCTTCAATAATTGCAATAGGTACGTTTGGTTTATAGAATAAAATGTAATCTGCGAATTTGCGTTTTCCTCTTGCTGTTAATTTTCCTTTAACGTGTATTCTTCCATCAGTAAAATAGATTTCACGTCCTAATTGTGTTAGCTCATCCCAACCTGATTTTAAAATTGCTGGGGTAATAAATTTTGCTTTTATGTCAGATTCAGATAAGTCTTTTTTATTCATAGCATCCTTATTTATTAAAACCAATTTGTTTGCGTTGGTCTTGTTCTGTTTTTAGTTTATCTTTATTTAAAAGATAATGCAATGCCTGATTGATGTCTTTAAAATTAAGGTTCATTTCTTTTTCAAGAGCTGCAATATTTTCTTTAAGGTCTTTGTAATCTGCTAAATGTTGACGTAACACAACAAACGCTCTAATGACTGCAATGTTTACTTGAATTGCTTTAGTGCTATTTAGAACACTTGATAGCATTGCAACACCTTGTTCTGTGAAAGCAAAAGGAGTTGCACCACCTAACTTACTTTTTGAGGGTATCACAGATTGTGATACCATATTATCAATCTCAGTTTCCGTTAATTGAAACATAAAGTCATCAGGAAATCTATCCAAGTTTCTTCTTACTGCTTGTTTTAAAGTACGTGTATCGGTTTCGTACATTTCAGCAAGATCGAAATCGAGCATAATACGTTGCCCTCGAATTTCAAAAATTTTGTTTTGAATGAGCTGTAATTCCATAACTTAAAGTCCCTTTACACAAGACGATGATCTTTTTTTGTATTAATGCTTTTGAGACATTAAGGTTGTTAACAATTTTTTACTAAAGTAGTAAAAAGAAAGTTACAAGTAAAGAAAAGAAAGCAACGTGTTATTAACAGGTTAAGAACATTGAGGGAGTTGAGGAATTGAGGGTTGGTGTGCTATAATTTTGTTAAAATAATTTATAAAATATTTTCGTATAATTAAATATACTACATTTGAAGTCTTAGGTCTTTCATAGGGCCTATCTTTTTCATAGCAATTTCCTCCGCCTCACCTGAGGCGGAGGTTTTTTTTAATGATTGTTATTTCTTAGTTTCCTCAATTCCCTTAATATCCTCAATAGCATTGTTTAAGTATTTGCCTTTTGTATCTCGGTGAATTAAACCTGCTTTTACAAATTTTGTTATATAGCCTTCCGCTGTTTTATGAGGAATATTAAGTACTGTTGCACTGTCTAAATAATCCTGATTTGAAAATTGTTTTGGTAAATTTTCTAAAAAGCGTTCTTTTCTGTTGCTGCGTTGCGGTAGTTTATTGTCGGCAGGCAATGCGTTAAAAACCTGACTGCTGTGCTGGATTAATACAGAAACCATTGTTATGGCGTTGTTGAAATCTATGTCTTCACATTGTCTTATTTTATTTACATCACCATCTTCCATAATACGTAATGCAGTGAATAGCATCGCTATTCGGTATGCAATTAAACCCATTCTTCTTACAGTTGCTATATAATCCTCCGATTGAATGTTGAGGTATTTTGTTTGAATTTTAGAAAAATAGTCATTAAACTGAATTTGTTGTGCTGATGAAAAAGTAACCTGAATAGGATGGTTGTTTTTTAAGGTTTTGTAGAAACCTAAAAACACTTGGCCTAAGCTATTGTAATATTCATCCAATCCGTTTTCGGTTTGAATTTCAAAAACATTTTTCCATTGTGGTGTAATATTCATATAGTAAAATATAAAACGGCTAAACAAACCATTTTCAGCATTAGGAATTAAAGATGAAACTTGTTTTGGCGTTCCTGAAAGTACTGTTGACAAACAAGGGTTTTCAATATCTACATATTCTCTGTCCGTTCTGCGATAATAACTTATTGTTTCGTGGTGGAATGCTTTTCTGAAACCATCGCTATAATTGCCGTAATCGCTTTTAAATGCCTGTGATAAGGTATCGCCTTCGGTTTCAAATATCAATCCTTTACCTTCATTTTCGGAAAGTAATTGGAAAACTCCAGTTGTGCTGTTGTTGGCAGGTATGAAGAGCATTTTTTCGGGAGGTTTGCTTGGTTTTTCTAAATTTTCATTTTTTCCTTTATTCATATTGTAAACTGCATTTTCTGCATCGAATTGTTTTTTTAATACTGTTGCTTGTTCACGCATTGCCTTATGAATTGGTGCAACCAGATTTTTGCATTGCGTTAATCTTCCTTTTCCTGCGGAAGCAGGAGCCGTAACAAATAGATACAAATTGGCAAATACTTTTTTGCCATCGTAAATGCCATATAATTTAGGAAAACAGGCGCTTAACGTAGTTAAAGCGCCCAATAACATAATGTCACTTTCCTCTGCACTTGTGGTAGGTTCTACAACTTGTTGTAGAAATTGAGGTAAATTTGGCATTATTGATTTTGGAAATGTTGGGAGTTTTTTCAGTTCTTTTATTTCCGTTTCATTTTGCAGCTCCTGTTGTTGCGTTACTTCTTTGCCTATTGGTATTCCGGCTTGTTTTGCCAAGTAATAAAAAGTTGCAATGGTAACTCCTGTTCCGGTTGCTTTTAAACATTTATCATATTGTTCGTCGCACTCTTTTGTATCGTAACTGCTATTGTATTTACTAACAGAGTGAAAGTAATTGCGACCAGTTTCTCCATATTCATCGGCAAATGCGAAACCAAGATCACGCCAATTTGCATAACCGCAGGTGATGTCAATAGCGTTTTGATCGATTGCTGAGATATAGGATTCAATGTCATTAGAAACTACCGTATTTACGATAGCTTCTTTTTTTGGAATTGGTTTTTGAATTACCTCTTTTTTAGGTACTTCTAACCATTCATTTGGATTGAATATTTTTCTCATTTCTTATCTATTTTGAATTAAGGTATTCGTGAACCCAAAACACAAAAGTGTAAAGGGTTCTATCTGGTGTGTTTTGGGTTTCTTTTTCATACGATGCTATGTTTTTTATTAAGGAATGCGTCAGGGTCATAGGTCAAGAAACAAGCTCTTGAAATATCTTTTCCCGATTGGTCAACTTCCAGGTTATATGATTGCTTTAAATAATTTGCTACTGCTTTAAAAAATTCTTGATGTGTAGCTTGTGAAAGGTCAATTTTAATTACCCATTTTAAACCATCACCAGAAGGCGATGTAAATAACAACTCTGTTTCAAAATATTCGTCCTCCAATAATTGTTTTTTTACTTCATTTACATTTGATAAATGGTCAAAATCAATCGTGATTAAAGAGGAATGCTTTATTAAATTACTGTCATTTCTTCGTTCAAATTCACCTGAAAAAGTAACATAGTCAAAGTTGTTGGCTTTGTATATGCGTTTTTCTTTAGGGTCCTCAATTGCCCTCAATTTATTGGTAATATCTTTATAGGCATCACTTTTAATTAATGCGAATATTTCGCTTAATTTGAGTGTTTTGCAGGGATATACATTGCGAACTGGAGCTTTGTAAAAGCTGCATAGCGCATACCAAGTATTGTCAGGTTCATATATCCAACTTAAATCATCTTCTTTAGTTGTTTCTAAATTTAGATTCATAGAGGTATTTATTTTATGGAATAAATCTTCGTTTGTTTCAGCTTTAAAATAAAGCTGTGCAAAATCAAATACATCACCTTTAAAAGTGATTATTTCAGTATCGGAGTGAATAGCGCAGCTATTTACAATAGATACAGATAAGGTTTCCTTATCCTTATTAAAAGGATTTCGAGTTATCCCGCAATCCCTACCCGAAAGGGTAAGGACTGTTGTATTAGGATAAAACTGTCTTAACACGTAGGCATAAATATTTATACCACAATGTGTTTTGTCAAGAATAGCTTCTTTACTTAGTTGCATTGCGTTTGTAATTTTCGTTGTAATAATTACTTTGCAATACGTCTTCTATATCAGAAACTTTGTAGTAAAATGTACCACCAACTTTGCTGAAAGGCAAAGTTCCATTGTCTCTAAAGGTTTGTAATGTTCTTTTACTAATGTGTAAGGTTTGCATTACATCTTGATTGTCTAACCAAGTATCTTTCAGTTTTTCAGCTCTCGATTGTTTATATAATTCTATATAAACTTTTAACTCTTTAATCTCCTGGGAGAGGATCAGGATTAGGTTTACGATTTCTATCATAACTTTACCCTTCCTTTAGAAATTAAATAATTGGCAGCCTGTTGTTCTACTTCGTATTGAGAGTCACTACGGTTGCGAAGCAACCATTGGTCTAATTCCTCTCGTTGGAAATAGAGTTTTTTACCATTCGGTTTGTAATGCGGAATGGCTCCCGTACTTGTTAATTTGTACAAGTGCGATTGAGATAATTCTAAATACGTGCAAGTTTCGTGGAAATTCAATACTTGCTTTTGCATCGCTTGCTGTGTTTTCAGCATTTTTTCGATACGGTCTAATCTTTCGATGATGTTTACGTCCATCTTTTTTCTTATTAAATGAAAAATGAACGTTTGGCCAAACGTTATCCTTGATGATCAAAGACGTAGCAAATATGCGGCAAGATTGTATGGAAGCTAAAAAATGGAAATAGATTTAGTTGTAACTTTATGTATATTAGATTATTATAAAGTAAATTGGAATTAAAGGTTGGAAATAATTGAGTTATTTCCGAAATTATTTACGTATGTTTTTAAACCAAGTATTTAATAGGGTTATTTCATTTAATTTTTCAGCATTATTTTTGAAGTTATTAAACACTTTTGAAGTGTTAATATCATATCTGTGGTTTAAAAACCTTACATATTCTTTATGGTCTATTTTTTTATAGGGTTCAAAAACCTTATCATTAAAATATCCTTTTTCAATTATTGTATGGTAAAAAGCTGCCATTTGAGATTTATTATTTCTTTTTCGATTTGAGATGAAATTATAATCCTCATTTATTATTTCTTCTTCAAAAAGTAATTCTTCGGCTTCCGCAAATCTTTCTTTTTTTAGAATAATTGCATCATATAATAAAACATTCTTTTTTGTAGCTCTAAATTCTAATTCACCTAAAATTGCTTTAAAAATTTTATCTTTTTCTTTTGTTTCAGGCGATATTGTAAAATCAATATTATCAAATAATTCAGAAGGGATTAATTCAGAAATTTCCGAACTATTTATTCCAAAATAATGTTCGTAAACTTCTTCAAGAGAAACATAATCTTTTGAAGCGTATTTTATAAATTTATCTTGAAGTTCCATAAAAAGGAAAATGGCATTTACTCTTAAGAAATTTATAATCTTTGAATCAGTACTGTTTAGCTCTCTATCTGACAAATAGTTATTTATTTGTAAAAGGTATTGTTCTATCCGATTATAGAAAATTGAATAGGTAAATTGCAACTCTGGAAGTGTTGCTTGTGGATGAAATTCACAAATCATTTCATTGTAAATTATCTGACTTTCTTTTTCAATTAATTTGAAATAGTATTTTTCTTTAATTGCAACAGGATATTTGAAGTCTACTTTATATATTGGGTTTTTCTCATATTTAATGTTATAAGATAAGTTTTGAATTTCTTGTTGATACTGGTTATTGGTTTTAAGGTCCTTATGTATCCCGTAAACTATAGAAATTAACTGCGAAAATAAGTCTGTAGCCATTAGAAATTTAATTTAATACGGTTAGCAGCATCTCTTTTTTTATCGTCGATTACTTTGGCATAAATTTGAGTAGTTTTTAATTCTTTATGACCCAATAGCTTTGAAACTGTATAAATATCTGTGCCCATAGTAAGTTGTAATGTTGCGTAAGTATGACGAGCGCAATGAAAACTAATTGATTTTGAAATACCTGCTTTCATAATCCATTGCTGTAATTTTAAGTTAGACCAGGCACTGTAATGAAGTCCCTTGAATATTTTATTCGCTTGCTCGCCTTGTTCACCCAATAGGCTGAACGCTTGTTCTGAAATAGGTAATGTTTCTACTCCTTTAGTTTTCTTTTGCCTAAAACGAATGTAGTAACCCATTTCTTTGGAATGCTGCACTTCTGACCAGACTAATTTTTCAACATCAGACCAACGCAATCCGGTAAGAGCAGAAAATATAAAGGCTTTTTTTAGCAATGGAATTTCACATTCAACATTTACCACAGATTGTAATTCATCTAATGTTAAAAATTCTCGTTGAGGTTCTCCGGGCTTAAAATGTGGAACACCTTCAGAAGGATTCACTTTTAAAATGCCATCTTTTACCGCTTGTTTAAGTGTTGCTTTAAATTTACCAAAATAGGAGTTTTTGGAATTTTGAGACAATGTGCTTTCTCCTTTTGTTTTTGCTCCCTTATCAAGATAGTTTTTAAAATTTTCTACAAACTGTCTGTCAATTTCCTGAAAGCTTATATCCTTTGGGCAAAATATTTTTAGATGTTTCAGCATACTATTCCAATTGCCAAAATTACCCATACTTGAATTTTTCTTTTCAGCTAAGGCAGCAACGTATGTTAGAAAATTTCCTTTTAATTTTTCTAAATCCGGAAAACCAAAGTTGCCATTTTGAATTTCAATTTGTCGTTGAGAGCAAATAGTTTCGGCAAGGGTGATTGTTTTTTTATTAAAAGTTCTTTCTTCCTTTGTTTTTGGATCTGGGTGGAGCGATAATTTTAAATATTCTATTTTACGTTTTCCACTGTTATAGTAGTCGAGGTATAGATTAATTTTATTATTTTTTAATCTTTGTCTAAGCGTTACTTTCATTTTTAGCAATTTTAAGGATTAGCAATTTATAGTTTTTTATTCGATATTTTTTTTAAATAAACAGGCTTTCAATTTGTGAGCGTTTAACAATATGCTTGTTGCCAAATGGCACTGCATTTAACTGACCTTTTTTAATCATTCGCTGAATGGTCCATCTACTTACTCCAATTAATTTAGAGGCTTCATTTACGCTTAAATAGTCCTTTAGGGCTATGGAGTTTGGATTAATAGAATTAGTCGGCTGCAGGGCTTTATCGCCTTTAATCTCTTGCTCAATTGTTGATTGAACTTTCTCTTGACGTTTATGTGCTTTGTATGCCTTTTTAGAGCAATCGGCAGTACAGTACTTTGTTACTGTAGTCCTTGCTATATAAGCTTTACCGCAGTATTGACAGGTTTTAGGAATTTGCATATTACTACTCATAATGGTGCTATTTGTTTAAGTATGGTGCGCTATGGTTCGCTATGGTGCATTATTTCCCCAATATATTTTTTTGTCAAAATTGGGCAACAAATTTCACCTTTTGGCAACGTATAGACAACAAATATACATAATAAAAGGTAGAAAACAAATAAATAAGAGTATATAAATATCTGAATAACAAAGAATTACTAAATAAGAATAGGTGGTTTACTTTCCGATACAGAAATTAGCAAAAATGTTCCCCAACAAATCTTCCGTAGTAACTTCCCCTGTAATTTCACCCAAATGGAAAAGTGCCCTACGAATGTCAATGGCGAACAAATCGGAACTGATATGGTTATCAATACCTTTTTGCACTTCTTTAATAGCGTTAAGAGCGTTGTTTAAAGCCTCGAAATGACGCGAATTGCTCACAATGGTTTCGTTGTTGCTTAACGCTCCTTTATTGGCCAAATGGGTTAGGGTGGAGGTTAACTCATGAATCCCAATTTTTTCTTTTGCCGATAAAAACAACAGCGCTACGTTTTGAAAAGCTTCATTAGTTTTGCCAATAAGTTCGGCATCGGCAACATCCACTTTATTCGCAATAATTAAAAGTTGCTTTTTCGGATAGTTGTCTTTGATCTTTTTAATTTCATCCAAAATTCCTGGAAGTGAAAGTTGATTGGTTTTAATTTTTTCCAGATCGAAAACGTAAATAACCAGTTGTGCTTGTTCAATTTTTTCGAATGTTTTTTGAATTCCCAAACTTTCAACAACATCTTCTGTAGTTCTTATTCCTGCGGTATCTACAAACCGATAAGCAACACCGTCAATGGCAATTTCATCTTCTATGGCATCTCTTGTGGTTCCTGCAATGTGGCTCACGATGGCTTTTTCCTCATTTAACAGGGCATTTAACAAAGTCGATTTTCCAACATTGGGTTCGCCAACAATGGCAACGGGAATCCCGTTTTTCAACACATTTCCCAAAGCAAAGGAATCAATCAGCCGTTTTAAAACCGAACTTATTTTTTCAACCAGTCGGTTAAATTCAGCCCTGTCGGCAAATTCAACATCTTCTTCGGCAAAATCGAGTTCCAATTCTATTAAACTGGCGAAATTCAACAGTTGTTCACGCAAATTTTTAATTTCATTGCTAAATCCGCCGCGCATTTGTTGAAGTGCAACCTGATGTGAAGCTGCAGAATTTGAGGAAATTAAATCGGCAACCGCTTCGGCCTGGGTTAGGTCCATTTTGCCGTTTAAAAAAGCTCGCAAGGTAAATTCGCCCGCATTGGCATTTCGAACACCATTTCTAAGGAATAATTGTATAATTTCCTGCTGAATATAAACCGAGCCGTGGCAGCTGATTTCCACCACATTTTCGCCGGTATAGGAATGCGGATTTTTAAATACGGAAATCAAAACTTCATCAATCACGCGATTCCCGTCCAAAATATTTCCCAAATGAATGCTATGCGATTTAACCTTGTTTAAATCTTTTTTTCCAAATTTGGAAGTAAAAAACTGGTTCACAATTTCAATCGAGTCTTCACCCGATAAACGAATAACCGCAATGGCACCAACACCCGATGAGGTGGCCAAAGCAATAATGGTGTCGTTTATAATGGAATTGTTCATCATAGGCAAAAATACAGTTTATTTGTTTAACTGTTTAATCGTTTAATTGTGAACTGTGAACTGTTATCTGTGAACTGTTATGTTTAATTGTTTAACCAAATAACCGTTTAATTGTGTAATTGTTTAACCGTTTAACCCTTTAACCTTTTAATCCTTTAATTGTTTAATCGTGTAATTGTTAATTATTCATTGTAAATTATCAATTATAAATAGCCTGTTTTATATAATCTTCGTAATCTTCATAAAACAGCTCAAATTGATGCATGGCTTCCTTGAAAAAAATAAAGGTATTTTGCCAAGTATTTTTATTATGAATATTAAATTCACCTTTATATTTTACATAGACTCTATGAATAATTTTACCATTATTTAATATGTAAATTTCATCAAAAATAACATCTGGTAAATAATCTTCTATAAGAATGTTTTTTAATTCCAAAATTTGATCAAAAAGCAACTGATTTTTGTTCTTATCGAACGATTCAATATCCAAACAAACCAAAGCCTGTTTTTGGTCGGCTACAAACTTAAAGCTGAAATCCTTAATTTGTGTATTGTACAATACCCATTTTCTCGGAAAAGATTTTCCAAAACTTGTCCAAAATGCTGTTCTCAACTGTGCCGCTTCCTCTTTGCTGAACATTTTTTAATGTTGTTTGTTTAATCGTTTAATTGTTTAACCGTTTAATCGTTTAACTGTTTAACCGTGTAATTGTTTAATTGTGTGTTAATTGAGGAAATTATCCATGAATCGTTTCCTGCGTTCCCAAATCTTTCATCAATGTTGCTTCAAAATCCAGTAAATCGTTCCATTTTTTATCCACTTCTTCACGGTCTCCGTATTTTCGTGCAAAACCTAAAAATAATGTGTAATGATTTGCTTCCGAAGCCATTAAATCACGGTAAAATTTTGCCAATTCCCGATCTTTTATGTTTTCTGAAAGCAATCGGAAACGTTCACAGCTTCGGGCTTCAATAAGCGCCGCATACAACAATCTGTGAACCAATTGCGTGGTTCTGCTGCCGCCTTTCGGGAAAAATTTCAGCAAATTATTTACGTAAACGTCTTTTCGGTCGTGTCCCAATGTTACTTCTCTTTTCAATAGTCGTTCGTGTACCATTTTAAAATGGCTCATTTCTTCTTTCACCAACGCGACCATTTCCGTCACCAAGTCCGAATATTCTGGAAAACTCATAATCAACGAGTTCGCCGTTGAAGCCGCTTTCAGCTCACAATGGGCGTGATCTATCAAAATTTCATCAATATTTTTTTCGGCAATGTTCACCCAGCGAGGGTCGGTAGGAAGTTTTAAACCTAACATAAGGCATCAAATTTATGGTTAATTTTTACGGACTTTATTTTGGCGTTCCCCTGCGGGTCGGGCTTTTCGCTGCAAGTCCTCGCTATCGCTGTGGGCTTTCCTCTTCAATCCCTAACGCAAATGGAATTATTATAATTAAAATTTTTTTTGCGCCCATTGCGATTTTTCTTTGCGGTTAAGAAAACATGAGTTGCGTAATTTTTTCTTACCTAACATACGAAAGTCGCAAAAAAAATAATGAAAGAATTTTTAAATTCCCCTTATTTAAATATCCAAGTCAAAAGTCTTCTTCAACAATTCAATCGCGTTATTTTTTTCTTTCAATTTTTGATATTTTTCATCTGGCGTATAGGCATATTTCTTGGTCTCTTCTTCATTCACATCCACTACAAAATCAAGCTTAAAATTGTTCAGTTTTTCTCGCAAATATTTTACCAATGGAAATTTAGCACGATCAAGCTGGTCTTTCATCATCGCATTAGGCAACAGAAAATGAATCATTCCTTTTTCAATTCTGGGCACATTCGAATTCATAATGGAAGCCACACTTTTTTTGCCGTCATCTATCAATAAATTGATGTATGCTTCCCACAGCAGCAATAATTTGCTTTCTGAAAAATCATCTGCAGGCAATCCGTCAACTTCTTCAAAATCGACTTCAATTTTTGAAACTTCTGCTTTTGTTTTTAAACTTTTTAAAGATAGGCCAGAGGATCTTCTCGGGGTATTTATCAATGTAGGTTTTACAACTTCTGTGCTTGGCTTGACAATGTTCGCTGCCGCTGTAGTTATGGGGATTTCTTGCTTTGCAACGACTTTAATTTCTTCTTTTACAACAAATTTTGCAATGCTTTTTTTTGCGATTTTGGATCTAAAAACAACCGCCGAAATTATATAGGGTTTATTGTTTTTTTTTTCTCCATCAAAAGTGACAGAGGCCAGTTGCATCAAAGTAAGTTCAACCAGCAATCGCTGATTTTTGCTGCTTTTGTATTTCAAATCACAGTCGTTTGCCAATTCAATTCCCTGCAATAGAAATTTCAAATCACATTTTTCTGATTGGGACAAGTATTTCTTTTTGGCGTTGTCGCCAACTTCCAGCAATTCAATGGTAATTTTATCTTTGCTCACCAACAAATCCCTAAAATGGGAAGCCAATCCGGTGATAAAGTGGTTTCCATCAAATCCTTTCGATAAAATAGTATTGAAATGAACCAAAACTTCCGGTATGTTATTGTCAAGCAACAAATCGGTTGTTTTAAAATATTCATCGTAATCCAGCACATTTAAGTTTTCGGTAACCGCTTTACGGGTCAATTCTTTGCCGGAAAAACTTACCACACGATCAAAAATGGAAAGCGCATCGCGCAAAGCGCCATCTGCTTTTTGGGCAATAATATGCAAGGCGTCATCTTCTGCCTCAATATGTTCCTGAATGGCAATTTTTTCTAAATATTTTTTGGTATCCAACACGCCAATACGCTTAAAATCAAATATTTGACAGCGCGAAAGTATGGTAGGAATTATTTTGTGTTTTTCGGTGGTCGCCAAAATAAAAATAGCGTGTGCCGGCGGTTCTTCTAAAGTTTTTAAAAACGCATTAAAAGCGGCCGATGAAAGCATATGCACCTCATCAATAATATAGACCTTGTATTTTCCGGTTTGGGGCGGAATGCGAACCTGGTCGTTTAAATTCCGAATGTCATCAACCGAATTGTTTGAAGCGGCATCCAATTCAAAAATGTTAAACGCAAAATCCTCATCCAAGTATTCACCGCTTGCCTGATTTATTTTTTTGGCCAAAATTCGCGCACAGGTCGTTTTACCAACACCTCTCGGACCCGTAAATAACAATGCCTGAGCCAAATGGTTGTTTTTTATAGCATTTTCAAGCGTGTTTGTAATGGCTTGTTGCCCAATCACATCCTCAAAAGTTTGAGGTCGGTATTTACGGGCTGATACTACAAAATGTTCCATGAATTAATCTTTTGTTGGTTGCAAAAGTAATTATTAAATAGTAGAAGTTAGATATTAAATATTAAAAGTTTCACGTTTCAAGTTTCACGTTTCAAGTTTCGCGCTTGACGTTTTAAAAGTAAAAACTAACAACATCTAACATCTAACATATTAACATTTAACTTTTAACATTTAACTTTTAACATTTAACATCTAACATCTAACATATAACATTTAACGTATAACATTTAACATATAACATATAACATATTACTTAATCTCATAAATCTTATTATAAAGATGTTTGTATCTTGAAATAATTTCATCACGTTTTGGTTTCATGGTTGGCGTAAGCAGCCCATTGTCAATTCCCCAAACTTCAGGCGTGAGTTCAAACCTTTTGATCGTTTCCCATTTGCCGAAAGTTTTATTTCCAAGCTCTATTTCTTCTTCTTGAATTCGGGCAATGATAGTTGGATTTTGAATTAAATCTTCATTATTTTGCAATATAGGCTCATGATGAATTTTGGCCCAGCTCCTTAAAAAATCAAAGTTAGGCTGTACAATTGCTGCCGGCATTTTTTGCCCTTCACCAATCACAATAATTTGTTCTATAAAGCGAGATTGTTTCATGACATTTTCAAGCAATGCAGGCACAATATATTTCCCTCCCGAAGTCTTAAAAATCTCTTTTTTGCGTCCGGTAATTTTAAGAAAACCATCCGCATCAATTTCACCTTTATCACCGGTATGGAAATAATCGCCACTCATAACGCTTGCCGTTTTTTCTGGGTCTTTATAGTACCCAAGCATAATGTTCGGGCCTTTTACCAATATTTCGCCGTCTTCCGCAATTTTAACTTCCACATTGCCGATAGGTTTTCCAACAGTTCCAATTTTAAAAAGATTTCCTTTATACATATTTACGGAAACTACCGGTGATGTTTCTGTAAGACCATAGCCTTCCATAATTTGCATTTTTGCAGCTGAAAATACGCTGGTCAAACGTGGTTGCAATGCCGCACTTCCCGAAACCATCGTGGTTAAATTACCACCTAAAGCTTCTCTCCATTTCACAAATATTAATTTATTTGCAACCGCTAATTGTTGTTCATACCACCAACCATTTTTTCCATATGGTTGATATTTTAAGCCCAATTCTACGGCCCAATAAAACAGTATTCTTTTTATTCCTTTTAATGCTGATCCTTTTGCGATGATGCCATCGTATATTTTTTCCAGTAAACGAGGTACCACCGACATTAAATTCGGGTTGGTTTCTCTGATGTTTTCTCCAAGTTTTTCAATGGATTCTGCAAAATAAATGGAAGTTCCCGAATATTGATATAAGTAAAGCAACATCCGTTCAAAAATATGACATACCGGTAAAAAACTTAAGGTTCTTGTAGTTCCTAAAGCCAATGGCATTCTTGGAAAACTATCTAGCACATTGGTAACCACATTATTATGAGAAAGCATAACGCCTTTTGGTTGCCCTGTTGTTCCCGAGGTATAAATAATGGTTGCTAAATCGAAAGGCTTAACAGCATCTTTTAATGCTTCAACTTCTGGCTGATTGCTTTCGTCTTTTCCCAAGGTTAAAATTTCTTCCCAGTTTTTACAGCCTTCAATTTCTTCAAAGGAATAGATTTCTTTTAAAGTGACTACCTCATTTTTAATTGAAATTGCTTTGTCATAAAGCACTTGATCTGATAAAAAGCAATAGTTAACTTCGGCATGGTTAAAAATATATTTATATTCTTCTTCCGAAATTGTTGGATAAATAGGGACATTGATAGCACCTATTTGCAATATACCAATATCCATAATATTCCATTCCGTTCTGTTGGCTGAAGATATAATGGCAATTTTATCGCCGGGTTTTACACCCAATCTCAATAATCCCCTGCTAATTGCATTGGCTTTATCAATATATTCCTGGGTTGAAGTTGATACCCATTTTCCATTATATTTTGTGGAAAAAGCTTTTTCTAAATTGTATTTTTCGAGTTGGTAATAAGCAAAATCGAATAATCTGGTAATTTCTCTTGGCATTTTTATTGGGTTGATTAGTGTTCTTGCAAAGTATAATAATTAATGGTAATCTACAATAGCAATTGTTGCATTCTTTAAAATTAATTTTTATAGATTTTGATGTACAGATGGTTATAGTTTTCTAAAATAATTTTACGTTTCATTTTTAGGGTGGGCGTGAGCAAATTATTTTCCGTGCTCCAAATTTCTGAGGTCAGCTCAAAGGCTTTTATTTGCTCCCATTGGCCTAATTTTTCATTAACGATATCAATCTCTTTTTGAATGCGTTTCAGTACTTTTTTATGTTGAATCACTCCCTCATTTGAACCGTCAAATTGCAGTTCTTTGCGTATTGCCCAAGCCAATAAAAACTCAAAAGGTAGCTCATTAATGGCTATTGACATCTTTTCACCTTCTCCATTCAACATCCAATTGAGGGAAGAAAAATCAAGTAAAGGCGTACATTGCTTTCTATAAACTCATATTGATAAGGCAAAGTAGAAAAAAGAATGGATTTCACAAGAAATCCATTCTAAGAAATTTTTTCTTTAAATTTTCGCTAATTTATTTATTAAAAAATCTATTGTATATTTATGCAATTCTAAAAATAATTGTACAATGGTAAAAATTAATTTTAAATTTTCAATTTTAGCTTTACTGACTTTATCTATGATGGTAATTTCATTTAAAGGAATTTCACAAAATTCAAGTAAGGAGGTAAAGTTTTCAATAGCGTTTGAAAAGTATGAACTTTCAAATGGTCTTGATGTAGTGCTTCATCAGGATAAAAGTGATCCAATAGTCTCTTTGGCCATTCAATATGGGGTTGGTTCCAATAGGGAAAAAACTGGAAGAACAGGGTTTGCCCATTTATTTGAGCATATGCTGTTTCAGGAATCTGAAAATGTTCCCCAAGATCAATTTTTTAAAAAAATTCAGGATGTTGGAGGAACACTTAATGGAGGTACCTGGAAAGATGGTACGGTATATTATGAAGTAGTTCCCAACAACGCGCTGGAAACAGTTTTATGGTTAGAAAGTGATCGAATGGGTTTTTTAATTAATACGGTTACCGAATCTGCTTTTAACAATCAACAAGAGGTTGTTCAAAACGAAAAAAGACAACGTGTTGATAATAATCCTTACGGACATACCGATTGGGTATTGGATAAAAATATTTATCCTGCAGGTCATCCATATAGCTGGCAGGTAATTGGAGAACTGGAAGATCTTCAAAATGCTACTGTAGCGGATGTTAAGGAATTTTATAATCGATTTTATGGGCCTAATAATGCAACGTTAGTTTTGGCAGGTGATTTTGAAATCAAAGATGCTAAAATGTTGATTGAAAAGTATTTTGGTGAAATAAAGAGCCGGGAAGAAGTAAAACGTTTGGAACCACAACCTGTAACGATTGCAAAAACAAAGCGTTTTTATCACGAAGATAACTTTGCGACAGCACCGCAATTAAATATGGTATGGCCAACGGTAGAACAATATACAAATGATGCGTATGCACTTGATTTTTTAGCTGAAATATTGTCAAGCGGAAAAAAAGCATCACTTTATAAAGTGTTGGTGAAAGAAAAAAATTTAACTTCCAGAACAAGAGCCTATAATAATTCACAGGAATTGGCAGGAGAATTTCGTATAAATATTACAGCAAACAGCGGAAAAAGTTTAAAAGAGGTAGAAAAGGGAATTTTTGAAGCTTTTGAAATGTTTGAGAAGGAAGGTGTAACCGATAAAGATGTTGAACGAATTAAAGCAGGATTGGAAACCGGTTTTTACAATGGTATTAGCAGTGTTTTGGGTAAGTCATTCCAGTTGGCACAATACAATGTATTTGCAGGAACTCCGGCATTTATAGAAAAAGATATTGAGAATATTAAAAAGGTGACCAAAGAGGATGTCATGCGTGTTTATGAAAAATACCTTAAAGGAAAACCATATATCATGACCAGTTTTGTGCCAAAGGGACAATTGGATTTAATTACGGAAAACTCGGTAAAGGCAGAAATTGTTGAAGAAGAAATTAAGGAAAATGTGGTTAAAACAATTACAAATGTTAAAGAAGAAATTGTAAAAACACCTTCCAAAATTGACAGGTCTGTAGCGCCTAATCAAGGAATTGTGCCTAAGTTATCTATTCCTGTAAGCTGGACTTCAACATTAAACAATGAAATGAAAGTTTATGGCATTGAGCAAAACGAAATTCCAACCGTGAATTTTAGTTTGGTAATTGCGGGCGGACATCTTTTGGACAATAAAAATAAAAATGGTGTGGCTAATTTGATAACGGATATTATGATGGAAGGAACAGCCAATAAAACACCTGAACAACTTGAGGAAGAGATTGAAATGCTGGGTGCCAGTATTAATATGTATACCGGCAGTGAGTCTATCGTAATTAGAGGAAATACCTTGGTTAGAAATTTTGATAAAACAATGAAATTAATTGAAGAAATTTTATTGGAACCTCGTTGGGATGAAGAAGAATTTTTACGTATAAAAACCAAAACGATAAATCAAATTAAACGTTCAGATGCCAATCCTAATGTGGTTGCTGATAATACGTTTAATAAAATTTTATATGGCGAAGATCATATTTTTTCGTATCCTACAAGTGGTACGGAAACTTCGGTTGAAGCTATTACTATGGAAGACCTAAAGGCATTTTACAAGGCTAATTTTTCGCCTTCAGTAAGTGTGTTTAATGTTGTTGGTAATATAACGAAAGCGCAATCTTTGGAAACTCTTAATAGCTTGGAAGCAAACTGGAAAGCTAAAAAGGTTGAAATTCCAGAATATCCCATAGCAAATACAAGAGACAAAGCTTCTTTATATTTTGTTGATATTCCTAATGCGAAACAATCTGTAATTAATATAGGCTATATTGGTTTGGCTCGAACGGATAAAGATTTTTATCCTGTTGAAGTAATGAATTACAAATTAGGCGGCTCGTTTTCTGGAAATGTAAACCTGATATTGAGAGAAGAAAAAGGATATACCTATGGTGCTCGTACTAGTTTTAGCGGTTCAAAAACTCCAGGAACTTTTACAGCGTCTTCAAGCGTAAGAACCAATACTACAGGAGAATCCGTTCAGATTTTTAAAAATGAAATTGCCAAATACAAAAATGGTATCAGTAAGGCAGATTTAGAATTTACGAAAAATGCCCTAATTAAATCGAATGCAAGACGTTTTGAAACGCAAACTTCATTATTGGGAATGTTACAGGAAATAAGCAACTATAATTTACCTTCTAATTATATAGAGAAGGAAGAAGCTGTTATTAATAAAATGACGCTGGAACAGCACAAGCAATTGGCCAATAAATATTTAGATGAGTCTAAAATGGTTTATGTTGTGGTAGGTGATGCGGCCACACAATTTGCTCAATTTCAGACGATGGGATTTGATGAAGTTAAATTAATAACAAAAGATATGAAGGAAGTAAAATTAGAAAATGTGAACTAATAATTTTTTCTAAAAATTAAAAAGGGATACCAATTGGTATCCCTTTTTTATGACATAGTTTTATAAAACTATTTATTTTCCAACCATTTTCGGGCATTCACAAAAGCTTCTGCCCAAGGGGAACTTCATCGTTTCTGTCTTTGGGATAATAAGCCCAATTCCATTGAAAAATAGAACGCTCAATATGTGGCATCATCACCAAATGCCTGCCGTCTTTTGAATAAATATTGCATATGATGCTGCTTACTTTGTTCATTGTTTGTTTCTAAAAACACCGGCAAATAATAATCCGCCAATGATTCCCATTAAAATAAAAGCCACTTGTTGATATA
>JAAFHC010000148.1 GCA_010906935.1 Gelidibacter sp. | reverse complement strand
TGATGCTGATGGCAAGGTTCTTTATTATGACGGAATTTTAAGAGACGTTTCAGAGAAAAAGAAATATGATGATGTGCTTGATGTGTTGCTTAAAATTTCGAAAAAAGGCTATGGCTCTTCCAGTTTAAAAGAATTTGTTCAATATATTCAATTGAAATTAGGGCTTATTATAGATACCAGTAATTTTTACATTGCATTTATTGACAGGGAAAAGCATACGATAAATATTCCCTTTATTATCGGGGAAGAATCTGAAGAAGAATTTCCTGCGGAAAAATCGATGACGGCACACTTGATCAACACCAATAAGCCAATATTTCTTCATACCGATGGTATTAAGCAATTACTAAAGCAAGGCGTAATTAAACAAATAGGACCCTTTTCAAAAGTATGGCTTGGGGTTCCGTTAAGGGTTAATGGTGAGGCAATTGGTGCCATTGTTGTTCAAAGTTACGACAATGAAAATGCATTTAAGGAAAGCGATATTGAATTGTTAGAGTTTGTGGCGTCACACATCAGTTTGGCCATTCAACGTAAAAAAATTTATCAGGAAACGCTAATATCAAAACAAATTTTACGAAATGTGCTTGACAATATTCCAATCAATGTTTTTTGGAAAGATACGGATTCTAATTTTTTGGGGGTCAATGCGGTTTCTTTGAAGGAAATGGCATTAGAGCACGAAAGCGAAGTTATTGGCAAAAATGATTTTGATTTTTACAATAAAAATGATGCTGAAAAATATAGGGCCGATGAAGAGGCCATTATACAAAGTGGCAAACCTAAATTAAATTTCCAGGAATCTCATATTAAAAATGGTGAAAAAAGGTGTTATGTATCTAATAAAATCCCATTTTTTGATGAAAATAACAATGTAATTGGCATTGTAGGAACTTCTGAAGATATTTCCGAACGAAAACGAATCCATATGGAATTAGAGAAATTATCAGGAGAATTAAAGATTCAGAACGACTCTAAGAACAAATTTTTTTCCATTATATCTCATGATTTAATAAACCCATTATCTGGAATCATTGGGTTTTCAGAATTATTGAAAGAAAATTCAACAGATTTACCACCTGAAAAAATTAAATCATTTGCAACAATTATTAACAAGTCTGCCAATTTTACTTTGGCCTTGCTTCATGATTTGTTGGAATGGTCCAGAGTACAAATCGGCAGTATAGAACCAAATTTAGAAAATTTTATTTTAAGTGATTTATTATCGCATAATATTGCAGGTGTAAGTTCGCTTGTATCTTCTAAAAAAATTATTTTAACAACGAATTTCTCTAAAAATTTAAACGTTTTTGGAGATAAAAAGATGATCTCTACCATCATAAGAAATTTATTGTCTAATGCCATTAAATTTACCTCAAAAGGTGGGAAAATCACAATTTCTTCAAAAGAAATTATGTTGAATAATAAGAAAATAATAGAAACGACAATCACCGATACAGGGATTGGAATGAGTGAGGAAAAGATAAAGAATCTGTTTAAAATTGAGCATAACTATAGATCTGCCGGAACTGATAAAGAAGCAGGCACCGGTTTAGGTTTGGTGCTTTGTAATGAGTTTATTAAAAAAAATAACGGTACTATTAAAGTGATTAGTGAACTTAATGTTGGAAGCAGTTTTATTTTTACCCTAGAAGCGTCTGCCTAAACAATATACTTTTCAATATAAAAGTTAAATCGGCCTTTTTTTTATAAATTGCCGAAAATTAAAATGTATGAGTGTTACCGTAAAACAAATGAATCGTTTTCTGATTTTTAAATTGCCTTCGGCTTATTTATGTGGCGTTCGATTGAAATTACTGGATGATTCAAAAACCATTGTTACCGTAACGCATCGGTGGATTAACCAAAATCCATTTAATTCCATGTATTTCGCCGTGCAATCCATGGCTGCCGAATTGACCACAGGCGCTTTGGTAATTAAGAAAATTAAAGAAAGCGGCAAACAAATTTCTATGTTGGTGACCAACCACAACGGCACTTTTACAAAAAAGGCCGTTGGAAAAATAACTTTTACTTGTGCCGATGGTCATTTGCTTGATGAAGCTTTAAGCAGAACCATTGAAACCGGGGAAGGACAAACCATTTTGATGAAATCTGTTGGCATAAACGAAAACGGAGAACAAGTTTCCGCCTATGAATTTGAATGGAGCGTTAAATTAAAATCGAAAAAATAAATAAAAAGTAACATTTTTTAGAAGAATTAAAAACTTGGTTTAACAGCAAACCTCGCAAATCATTAAGTTTTTAAAATCAATGCTTTGCGTCCCTTGCGAAAAACTTGGCATTCCTTGTGGTTAAAAAAACAGTGCTTTGCGTACCTTGCGAAAAACCTAGCATTCATTGCGGTTAAAAAAACAGTGCTTTGCGTCCCTTGCGAAAAACCTAGCGTTCATTGCGGTTAAAAAAACAGTGATTTTTAGACACCACAATTTTTTGTTTAAACCTCCAAAGATTCCAATTCTTTAAAATTTCTGTTTAATCTTTTTAACAAAATTCCATAAATAATGCGGTAATAAGCCCATATAATTGCGCACATTGCCAACAAAACAATGATTTGAACCACAATCATAATGCCCAAGAATTTATCGCTGTCCAAAACTGCATTTTTCGGAATCATAATTTCTATCAAAATATCAGGATGGGAAAACATCACAATATTCAAAATAATGGATATCAATACGTATAAAATAATATTGTAATACACATAATAATTGACCGTTTTGCGGGTTTTTAAAATATTTTTCATCAGCAAACCGGTATTGTCCACCACTGAAATTGTTTTGTAATTTTTATAAAACAAATAAATAAAGAAAAACACTACCATATAATGCAAACCTTGTGCAATAAATAAAAAGGTATTTAAATTAAACTTTTCATAAATCGCAAAAGTACTTTCCGGAATGAAAAGGTTTATAAGTCCCCAAAACAAAAATTCAGCAATGCAAATAATAAAAATCCACTTTACAATGGAAGATGATTTTTTATGGATCATCTTATAAATTTCGTTATAAGATAATTTCGGAAAACTCACTTCTCGCGCCTTCCAATCCTTTTTTAAGAATTCTAATTCATCCATCGTCTAAGGGTTTAAAATTGTTTTTAAACGCGTTTTAATTCTGTTCATTCGCACCCGTGCATTTACCTCCGAAATACCCATTGTTTCAGCTATTTCCCTATAATTTACATCTTCCAAATAAAGGAAAATTAATGCTTTGTCAATATCGGTTAATTGATGAATTGCTGCATACATCAATTTTAATTGTTCTTCCTCGGTGTCATCGTAACTTGTTGCTTCAATCCTGTATAAAACAGTCTCAAAGTCCTGTGTCACAATGCTTCGCTTCGATTTTCGGTACAAAGTTATGGCGGTATTGAGCCCAATTCTGTACATCCATGTACTCAGTTTGGATTCTCCTCTAAATTTCGGATAAGCTTTCCAAAGCTGAATGGCAATTTCCTGAAACAAATCGTTGTGCGCGTCCTGATTAGAAGTGTAAATTCTGCATACTTTATGAATGATATTTTGATTTTGCTCAAATTCAACTATAAATTTATGCTCAATTTCTTTATCCACAAGTTCTAATTATTTAGCAATTAATAAGTATATGTTTACTGTAATTTGTTACAAGATTACGCAAGAAATAAAGAAAAAGTTAATAAAATGAAAAATATTTTGGACCTGCCCGCCGTAGGAGGGCGTTCCCTGCGGGCCGGGCTTTCACTACTCGCTTTTTTTAGTTGCGAAAAGCCACTAAAAAAGAGCTCAAACACACCGTTCAATCCCTAACGCAAATTGAATTACGAATTACGATTTTCGAATAGTGAATTTTACTTTTCCCCCTTTTAAATTCCCCCTTCGGGGGCTAGGGAGCCTTTAATTTCTTTAATAAATTTTTCCAATTCCACGCCGTATTTAGATGCTTTCACTTCTTTGGAAAGAGAATTGTTAATTGTATCCAACAATCTGATATTGGCATCAAACAATTCTGTTAACGCCAAGTAAGGCGCAACTTCATGGGTGGCATTTACAACGGCAAAGTTGGTGGTGTAATAGTATTTTCTTCTGATTAGGTTAGTTTCTATCCTTTCAATTTTTGAGGCCAAAGCGGTATCGTTAATTTTATAGGCATTAAACTTTTCAACAACCAAGTCTAATTTTTTACCGTTAAATTTTTGTGCCATTGCTTTATGTTCTGCTAATAAATCTTGGTTAACCGAACCTGTTATTTTTGCTGAAGTCGCAAATTTTTCAAGTTTGGCATTTACGGTAATTTCACCCTTTTCGCCAAAAAATGAAATTCTTTCTCCCGCTATTTTATCCAATGCCAAAAAATAAATTTCCGGACTTTCAACATCGTCGCTAAGCAAAATATCAGTTTTCCCATCTAATTGAATGGAATCTACAGATACCAGCGCAGTATCTTTCACTTTTTGCAAATACAGCGTTCCTTTTTTTAATCCGTCAATGGTTACTTTAACAACCATATTTCCTTGCTCATTTTTATCACAAGAAATTAAGAGCGCAACAACAGTAATAAAGCCAATTATTTTTTTCATCTGTTTAAATATTATTTTTTTATAAGTAACAGCTGCTGTTCGCCATTAATAATTTCTTTGTATATCAAAATTTGTAATGCTCGTTTCATTTTTTAAATTTAAGCGTGCAAATATCTAATTTTTATTTTAATTAATAGAGCAATTTATGGCGCAACAATACGCATTAATTCAGCGGTTAAAATTGCACCATAGGTTCCAATCGCATAACCAAAAACTGCCAATAAAACACCTACTGAAGCCAATGACGGATGAAAAGCGGCTGCCACAACGGGTGCGGAAGCAGCACCGCCAATATTTGCTTGGCTGCCAATTGCAAAGAAAAAGTATGGTGCTTTTATTAATTTTGCCATAATAATTAATATGGTGGCATGAACCGTCATCCAAACAACCCCTACCAAAATTAATCCTGGGTTGTCTAAAATCATGGTTAAATCCATTTTCATTCCAATAGTGGCGACCAAAATGTAGATAAAAACGCTTCCAATTTTACTGGCGCCCGCGCCTTCATATTTTTTTAATGGCGTAAACGATAAGGCAATTCCCAAAATGGTTGCAATACTAATCATCCAAAAGAACTGCGATCCGAATGATGACAAAGCAGAACTTTTATCGCTAATGACTTCAAAATTCTCTAATAAATAGGAAGAAATCGCATCGGCGCCAAAATGAGAAATTCCCACAACCGTAAATGCAATGGAAAGAATGACTATTAAATCGGACAATGATGGATTCTTAGATACTTTATTTGCATACGTGGAAACTTTTTCTTTGAGTTCTTCTATGGCAGTGGTGTCTGAGTTCAGCCATTTGTCTATTTTTTCCGATTTTCCTATACCTATTAGTATAATGGCCATCCAAATGTTTGCAACAACAATGTCAACCAACACCATACCGCCGTAAAGTTTAGGATTGTATCCATAAATTTCAAGCATCGCCGCTTGGTTTGCACCGCCGCCAATCCAGCTTCCCGCCAATGTTGCCAAACCGCGCCAAACTGCATCTGGACCAACACCGCCCACGGTTTCAGGAGAAATCCATGAAATGAACAGTACTGCAATTGGACCACCAATAATAACGCCAACAGTTCCCGTTAAAAACATAATGAGTGCTTTCGGGCCTAAATTGAACACCGCTTTTAAATCAATGCATAAAGTCATTAAAACCAAAGAAGCAGGCAATAAAAACTGGCTGGAAACATAATATAATTTGGATTCCTGCTTTACCATTTCACCAGCTTCATTTATAGATTCCCATTGAGGTGCAATAATTCCCAATGAAGTAAAAATAGCCGGTAACATATAAGCCATTAATAATGCAGGCACAATTTTATAAAACTTAACCCATTTGTTATTTTCACTTGAGGAGGTATAAAAAACGAATCCGAGCGTCAGCATTAATATTCCGAAGGCAATGGTGTCTTGTGTAATAATTGGCGTTGTATCCATGTTTTTTTTGAATTTTGGCTAAAATACTATTTTTTTTAATGAACTAGTTTAAACTTTTTTGATTGAAGCGAAAAATAGGAATTTTTTGCTCAATTG
>JAAFHC010000147.1 GCA_010906935.1 Gelidibacter sp. | reverse complement strand
AACTTTTCAACAAAGGTGTCGATGCTTTTTTCCAAGGTTAGCATGACTTCTAACCTGATATTTTGTAATGACATAATTTTTAATTTAGTAGTAGGTCGCTAAATTACGGCATTTTTAACGGTATTTTCAACTTTTTCAAAAAGTTTAACAAATTCTAAGGAATCTGCTTTAATGGGTTCGTGAAGTTCAAAACTAATTTTTAAGCCCAATCCCAAAGGAAATTTTCCGAATTTATTGAGCCTCCAGCAATTGTTTATAGTCATTGGAATTACATAGGCTGAAGGAGCAAATTTGATAAGCATTTTAAGTCCGTTTTCAGAAAACCGTTTGGGCACGCCATCTTTACTTCTGGTGCCTTCCGGAAAAATAACTGCCGAATAGTTGTTTTTTTCAATGTATTGTCCAAATTCTTTGAGAGTGCTCAAAGCCTGTTTGGCATCATTTCTATCGATTAAAACGGAACCGCCATGGGTTAAATTATAGGAAACGCTTGGGATTCCTTTTCCCAATTCAATTTTTGAAACAAATTTGGGGTGGTGCTTTCTTAAAAACCATGAAATAGGCGGAATATCATTCATTCCCTGGTGGTTTGAAACAATAATTAAAGGTACATTTTCAGGAATTGGGTAGTTGCTAATAAATTTTATGCGTGTTCCTAAAATATAAAGCAGCAAAGTGAGGCTTCCATTCATTAAATCTACCGCGATTTTATGACCGCAATATTTTCCTATATTGTAACCAAGCCACTGTAACACGTGAAAAATAAGCAGAAAAACACCATAAAGTAGGTAGAAGATTGCTGAAAGGAAGTACGATACTGTTTTTTCCATAAGTAAAAAAATATCCTAAGCAGTTATGCTTAGGATATCAATATGATTAGTTTGAAAACCACAAATTCCAAGGAATTACTGCAAGAATAAGGATTAAGGCAATTGCATAATAAATGGCAATGGTCTTAAATTTCGCGGCATCGGTTGTTTTCTTTTTATGTTTTGAAAATCCGATGGTAATCAAAGCAATGGCAATAATAATAAGTAATGGATGCTCAATCAAAGGTTTTCTGAGTTCGCTGTTTTTCATCACTTCACCCATACCAACACTTCGCATCGTTTCATAATAAAGAGAAGTATAATAGGCAATAAAGCCCAATATAAGTTGGATGTGAGAGGTGATTAGGGCAAATAACGAAATACGCAAATCTTTGGTTTTAAATTCTTTTTTTGAAGTGAACCCAATGATTGCGTTTACAACGGCAATTATTAAAATTAGCAATACAAGGTAGGCCCAATAAGAATGAATCATTTTAGTCATAGTAAATAGTTTTATAGTTTGAAGCAAAAATAGGGAAATTAAATTAAATTAATTATTCAAAGAAAGGAATCTAATCGAACGATAAATTGTTACTCACATGAAATATTAATCATAAACAATTGAGAAACTTAAAATATTTAAAATAGGCTTGGAGAATAGAATTAAAAATGAATTGATGAGATTTTTTTTAACGATAATTACGAAAACGTTTTAGTTTGATTTGAACAAAGTGCAGTTACTTAAGGAAAAAAGCATCAACCATAAATAGCTATAATTGAAAAAAAAGTTGTAAAATTTAGCATTTATTCCTTTTTTTATTTCATTTTTTACAATAATTGAAAAAAATTTGTATTTTGCGTGAACATTAACCAATTATTATAAAGGATATTATGAAAAAACGACTAAGTATTATTTTTGTACTTTTTATGGGTTCAGTTATGTTTGCCCAAACTTCAATTACAGGTACCGTAAAAGAAGCCAAAACTAGTGAGCCTATTCCTGGCGCCAACATTAAAGTTGCTGGTAAATCTATTGGGACTACCACTGATTTTGATGGGAACTTTTCGTTTAAAGTGGCTCAAAATCCGCCTTTTACGTTAGAGATTTCGCTTATTGGATACACATCAACAAAAGTTGAAATTACCCAAAGTGAGCAAAGAGTTAGCGTGGTGCTTGATGAAGCAGCAACCGCTTTAGATGAAGTTGTTGTATCAGCTTCAAGAACGCCCGAACGCGTTTTAGAGTCTCCGGTAACCATTGAAAGAATGGATGTTAGGGAAATTAAAAACACGTCTTCGCCAAGTTTTTACGACGGACTAGAAAACTTAAAAGGGGTTGATGTAAACACCAATAGTTTGACATTTAAATCAATTAATACTCGTGGTTTTGCAACTTTTGCCAACACGCGTTTTATGCAATTGGTTGATGGGATGGACAATTCATCGCCTGCCTTAAACTTTAATTTAGGGAACTTGCTTGGAATGTCTGAACTTGATGTGAGCACTGTAGAGTTGCTGCCTGGAGCATCTTCCGCTTTGTATGGCGCAAATGCTTTTAATGGTATTTTGTTTATGACAAGTAAAAGTCCGTTTGATTCTCCAGGAGTTAGTGTTTACGGAAAAACAGGAATCACTTCTCAAAAAGCTGCTGGCGACAATCAATTTGCAGATGTTGGAATACGAATGGCTTATAAATTTAGCGATAAGTTTGCCGCAAAGGCTTCATTCTCCTATCTAAAAGGAACAGAATGGTATGCTACGGAATATCGAGATTTTGACAATCCTGAATTCGACAGAAGTAACCCAGGTTATAATGGATTAAACGTTTATGGTGATGAAGTTGCCATAACATTAAATTTTGATGCTGCTTCAGGTTTGCCTGCAGGAACTTTAGGCTCTGCTTTTGTTTCACGAAATGGTTATAATGAGGTGGATTTAATGGATGGTTATAAAGCTGAAAGTGCCAAAGCTGATTTTGCTTTGCATTACAAACCATTTGCCAACGATTTAGAAATTATATACAACGGTAAATTTGGAAAAGGAAACACCATTTACCAAGGTGCCAACAGGTATAACATCAATAATTTCTTTTTGCAGCAACATAAATTAGAAGTTAAAGGCAATAATTTTTTTATAAGAGGATATATTACTGATGAAGATGCAGGAGATTCTTACGACAGCCGTTTTGCTGCCATTAACATAAATAGAAGCTGGAAGTCAGACACACAATGGTTTACTGAATATGCAAGAACTTATATTGGTGCTCGTTTGGGTATGATTCCTGGAATGCCAATGTTGGATGATGCGACAGCACACAGTGTGGCTAGGCAAGTGGCCCAAACTGGCGCATTGGTTCCTGGTACAGAAGGGTTTAAAACTGCATTTGACAAAATAACTTCTGATCCAAATTTAGGGAGTGGATCAAAATTTCAGGATGCATCAAAAATTTATCATACTGATGCAAATTATAATTTTGGAAATGCAGTTGATTTTGCAGACATTCAAGTAGGTGGTTCATGGAGACAATATTCTTTAAATTCTTTTGGAACAATTTTTACAGATTATGATGGTCCAATCATATATAAAGAATATGGCGCTTACATGCAATTGCAAAAGAAATTTGTAGATGACCGATTGAAATTTACAGGATCCCTTCGTTATGATAAAGCACAAAACTTCGACGGAAATGTTTCACCAAGAGTTTCCCTATCTTACTCTTTGGGAGAAGGAAAAACACGTAATTTAAGGGCTTCATTTCAAACAGGTTTTAGAAATCCAACCACCCAAGATCAATACATTGGTTTAGATGCAGGTAGAGCTATTTTAGTAGGTTCTGCACCTGATAATTTAGACAGATATTATACAGACCAATTAACTGTTAGTCCAACTGGACAAATGTTTAATGGAGGAGCTAATTCAGTTACATTGGTTGGGAGAGCCGCCTATGAAAATTCATTTTCTTTGTCATCTGTATTGGCAGGCGCTCCAGCAAAATCTGATTTCAGTCTTGTAAAACCTGAAAAGGTAACTGCATACGAAGTAGGTTATAGAGCTGGTTTTGGAAGATTATCGTTAGATATGAGTGCCTATTACAATCAATATCAAGATTTTATTGGAAACAAAACTGTATTAGTGCCCTATTACGGAAAAGCTGATTTTTCTGACTTTAATCCTTCAACAATGCCTGCTCCACCAGCAGCTATTGCATTAAGTCAAGGAGATTACAAAGCGTTTCAGGTATATACAAATTCACCAGCAGATATTTCCTCTTATGGTGGCACATTTGGTTTAGATACCAAATTAATGGGCAACTACAGTTTTGGTGTTAGTTACACTTTTGCCAAGTTTGAATTTGACCAAGCTTCTGACCCTGATTATGAAGCTGGATTTAATACTCCGGAACATAAAGTTAAGGTTTCTTTTGGAAACACAGATGTCATTGAAAATCTTGGATTTAATGTAAATGTAAGATGGAGTGATGAATATTTATGGGAATCTTCTTTTATTAACGCAATGGTAGATGCACGTACAGTAGTGGATGCGCAAGTAAATTATACCGTTCATAAATGGAAGTCGTTATTTAAAATAGGTGGTGCCAATATTGGAGGAAAAGAATATTACAGCGCTCCAGGTGTTGGAAAAATAGGCTCACAATATTTTGTGTCTTGGACTATTAACCCATAAATCCTAAACTAATTATATAAAAATTAACAAATAATATTATGAAAAAATTTAAATATTTATTTTTTATAGCTCCTTTTATATTTTCTTCATGCGATGATGATGATTTTGGGGTGTCTCCTATTGAAGTAGAGGTTAGTGTACCTGTAACAGCAGATGTTACTTATACAAGCGGCACGGCAAATTTCAGTAAATTTGTGAGCGTTGGGAATTCATTGACAGCCGGTTATTCTGATGGGGCTTTATTTATTGACGGACAAACAAACTCTTTTCCAAATATTTTGGCGAAACAATTTGTTTTGGCAGGTGGTGGCAATTTTACACAACCGTTAATGAAGGATAATTTAGGAGGTTTGTTATTAGGTGGAAATCAAATTACTTCAAACAGATTATTTTTGTCTTTCACCTCTGGATCTCCATCCCCAATTCCTATTTCAGGAACGCCAACTACCGAAGTTAGTAGTTTGCTTGCAGGCCCTTTTTCAAATATGGGTGTTCCTGGTGCAAAAAGTTACCATTTGGTAGCGTCTGGTTATGGTAATGTTGCAGGCGTAGCTACAGGACTTGCAAATCCTTATTTTGCAAGAATGGCCTCAAGTTCTAGTGCATCTGTTATTGGAGATGCAGTTGCGCAATCACCAACTTTTTTTTCTTTGTGGATTGGAAATAATGACATTTTAGGCTTTGCCACTTCTGGTGGTGTGGGGATAGACCAAAAAAATAATTTGAATCCTGCAACTTATGGAAGCAATGATATTACAGATCCAAATGTATTCGCAAGCGTTTATAATAGTTTATTAACTGCATTAACTGCAAATGGAACCAAAAAGGGCATTGTGTCTAATCTTCCAAGCGTAACAACCATTCCTTATTTTACAACGGTTCCATATAACGCTATTCCTTTAGATGCCGCCACCGCCGCTATGTTAAACCAGGCATTTGCGCCTTATAACGGAGGGTTGCTGCAACTTCAAGGGCTGGGAGCAATCTCTGCAGCCGAAGTAAACCGAAGAACTGTTCGTTTTACTGCAGGTAAAAACCCAGTTTTAATTTTGGATGAAAATTTAACCAATTTAACGATATACAATCCTGCTTTAACCAATATGCGACAAGCAACTTCAGCAGATTTATTGGTGTTAACCTCAAGAACTTTTTTAGGTACTACAGTAGGTGGAAACGCCTCACTTATCAATGGCGTTTCTGTGCCACTGGCAGATAAATGGGTTTTAACACCAGAAGAACAAGCGGCTGTAGGAACTGCAATTAGCGCTTACAACACCACAATTGCCGCTTTGGCACAACAATATGGTTTGGCGTTTTTTGATGCAAATGCATTGTTAAAACAATTGGTAAATGTTGGAATTACGCAAAATGGAATAAAAACCACAGGAGTTTACGCTACTGGAGGAGGTTTTTCATTAGACGGTGTTCATCCGTCACCAAGAGGTTATGCCATTATAGCCAACGGAATGATTGACGCAATTAACTTAAAATATGGATCGAATCTACCGAAAGTTAATGTTGGAAATTACAAAGGTCTTTACATAAATTAAAAAGAAAAGGAAATGTATAAATCCCCTAAAAAATGGTTAAATTTTTTAGGGGATTTTTTTGTTTTTTGCTTTTCATAATAAAATCAAAAAACTATCTTTGCACCTTGAAAATTAAGGCGAAGCCCAAAAGAGTAAATATCTAAAAAATAAATAGTTAAAGTAATGGCAAA
>JAAFHC010000146.1 GCA_010906935.1 Gelidibacter sp. | reverse complement strand
ACAGAACCGTTTCTGCTTCCACAAAATATTACTGGAAAGTGGTGGTAAAAGACGGTAAAGGCGGACAAACAATAGGCCAGGTTTGGAGTTTTACGACGGATTAATATATTAGTTATTAGATACCCACTGCCCTTTCCTTCGGAAAGGGCTTTTACTTTCATTTTTTTACTTCTAACTTTTAATATTTAATATTTAACTTTCCTAAAATCTTCCCATCCCCATGATGGTTTTGGAACTTCAACAACTTTAGTAAAATCAAATGAAACCGTAAAAACCCTGTCGGAGCCTAAGCGTCTTAGGTTATACGTATAAGAAGTGCTGTCAATGGTAATCCACCATGCATTTGAAAAAGCAGCAGGAATTACTGATGCTGTTTCTTGATCGGCCGGAAATACTTGCATATTGGGTGTTCCAGAATTTGTAGTTGTTCCACCGTACATCGTTACTTTATCATGGGTTCCATCTTCATGACGGTGATCGTGTTTTAATTCAATACTACCGTTTTTGTATTTTAAAATCCAGGTTCTGGAACGATTGTCGCCCACATTGAATGGAATTAAGATTGTTTCATCATCGGTAAAAAGCACGTGCATCACCAATTTTTTGCCTACAAAATCATCATTGGCAGGAGCGCTCACCAATTGTCCCTCAAATGCTTTACCGTTTAAAGCCTTTAAATTTTTCCAAAATTCTTTCGCCGCGGTGCTGTCATTTGCAACAATTACTTTTTCAGGAAGATTGTCTTTTACTTCATTTTTGAGGTAGGTATTCGAAGAAATTAAAAAAGATAAGGCTATAATTGCAATGAGTTGTTTTTTCATGGAGGGTGTTTTATTAGATTGATTTGCTAAAATACACTTTTGAATAATAATGCCTATAATTTCAATAAATAAAACGAGCATACGTATTTCTAATTTGTTGAATTAACCAATAAAAATTTTGGGATTTATATTTCAGTTTTTAGCAATATTTATTAAAATATATCTTCCCTTCACACCTACACTATCCCATAAGTATCCCCCTAGTATCTCCCTAGTATCTCCCCTTAAGATTTGGGTGAACTTTTTGTACGGATTCGACCAAAAAAGTAATTGAGTTTGGTTAAAAATTTTAATGAGTTTTCATGAAAAAGCGACAACTTAAGATTGCCTACTTTTGAAATAAGTTGCCCGACTTTTTAAATTAGCGTTAAACCTACCTAATACTTATCCAATATTTTGCTGTAAATAATATAGCTGATCAATCAATTCTGTTTTGTTTTTCTCATTTTGAGATTTTCTTTAATTTTTTGGCGTCGATTTACGATTTCGAACTTGTTTTCTCCAAAGAAGATAAAGAATCAGTATTACAATAGGCAAAATGATGAAAGTAATAATATCGAACCAATTATTTAAATCAACCTTTGAATAATCTTGAGGACCTGAGGAATGCGTGGGTTGTTGTCCGTAAGCAAAAGCAGAAATAAATACAAGTATTAAAAATTGTTGAAATGTGTCTTTAACTATTTTCATATTGTAAATATAAGGATTTTAAGTATACATCCATGTTTTTTTAACTTACACTGCTGAAACTAAGCTAAAGTAATTTTGTGAAATAGCCTTTAATTTTCTACTTAATTATCAATAAGTTACTTTTATTCATTAGTATTGCAATAGTAAAAAAACATCATGTAAATATTGATATATTGAATGAAATTTGTAAATTTGATTTTATGGATATAAATCTTCAAAATAAGAAAATTGAATTAATTCAGTGGCTTTCCACGCTGAATGACCAATCTTTGATTGACAAGTTAATGCAATTGAGAATACAAGAAAAAACTGATTGGTGGAATGAAATTTCGACAGACGAGCAAAAATCAATAGAAAAAGGAATACAAGATGCCGATAATGGTAAACTGACTTCTCACTCAAATGTTAAAAAGGTTTATGAAAAGTGGTTATAAAATTCTGTGGACTGACCACGCCATTTCAGAATTGAAAGAAACTATTGAATATTTAGAAAATAATTGGACAGAAAAGGAATTACGAAAATTCTCTGCAAAACTTGACCACACAATTGAATTAATCTCAAAGACTCCTGAAATATTCCCTGATTCTTATGAGAAAGAAGGAATTAGAAAAGCAGTTGTTGAAAAGCACAATAACTTATACTACAGAATAATTAAAAACTCAATAGAGATAGTTTCGCTATTTTCAAACCAAAAAAATCCTGACAAGAAAAGAATATAATACTATTGCATAACCCAGTGAATATTATAGTGTCTGGTTATATCCTACTTACGAAAATCCTCGCAAACTTTCTATATAAATTTATTTATTACAAACTAAAGAATCTTGTTAAAAATTCATTTCTAGCAATTAATTTAAATGATTGGCAAAGTAAATGTAAATACTGAACCTATATTTGGTGTGCTTTCTAATGCTATTGATCCATGATGTACTTCAATAATCTTTTTTACAATGGCAAGTCCTAAACCAGTAGACTTTTCTTTGTTTGTTGCTTTTACGGTCCCTGTTTCAAACACCCTAAATATAGATTCTAATTCATCTTTCGGAATTCCTTGTCCTTCATCTTTTACTTGCGTAACTATATTGTTGTCTTTTTGAAGAATATTCACCCAAATTTTTTTGTTTGAATGGGAATATTTAATGGCGTTACTTATTAAATTATTCAACACCTGTTCCATTTTATTTTTATCAAAAACAAGCATTGCTTTTGGGCATTCACAATGGAATATTATTTCCTGTGATTTCTTTTGCGCAAATAGCTTGTTATGTTCAATACATTCTTGTACAAATTTGCAATAGTTATACGCTTTAAAATTTAAATCTAAAATTCCTGACTCTATTTTTGAGGTATCTAAAAAGCCTTCAATTAAATTTAAAGCAAAAGAACATTTTTCATTTATAATTTTTAAAAAACGTAGCTGCTCTGCTTGTGATAAGCTCAAATGATCTGAGATGATCAAATCTGAAAATGATAGCGCCAGCCCTATTGGGTTTCTTAAATCATGTGCAACAATGCCCACATATTTATTTTTTTCAATATTTAAGGTTGTTAACTTTACATTGGATTTTTCCAATTCTTTAGTTCGCTCAGCAACTTTCTTTTCTAAAAATAGGTTGGCCTCCTGTAATTGGTTCATTAACCTTCTATTATTGGTTATGAGTTCATATTTTTCAAAGGCCTCATTAATAGCAACTTCAAGCTCAACGTTATTCCACGGTTTTGTTAAATAACGAAAAATCTGTCCTTCGTTAATCGCACCAATTACTGCTTCAATATCAGAATATCCTGTCAATATTAATTTTAAAGCATCGGGGTATTTATCTTTTATTTTGGCAAAAAAATCTATTCCTGTCATCCCAGGCATTCGCTGGTCAGACAATACCACCTGTATGCGTTCTTTTTCCATAATAGGCAAAGCTTCATCGGCACTGGTGGCAATGTGCACATTGTATTTCCTACGAAATTGCCTATACAGCGATTTTGTAATTTCTACTTCATCATCAATTATAAGCAGGCTGTGTTCAAATTCCAGTTTTTTTTGCGCTATCATTATTTTATTTCTTTTGGGATGATTAATTTAAAAATAGTTCCTTTATCAATTTCCGATGCTACTTCAATTTTTCCTTTGTGCAAATCGTTTATTATTTTATCGGTGATGCTTAAACCCAAACCGGTGCCCGACCCAACAGGTTTTGTGGTGAAAAAGGGATCAAATATTTTTGACATGTTTTCTTTAGTAATTCCTATGCCATTGTCCTCAACAATTATCATAACTTGATTATCTTCCTCTTTAATTTGTAACCCTATTTTCCCGCCATCATTTACAGCTTGAATGGCATTTACCAAAACGTTTAATATGGCCTGATTGAGTTGACCCGGATAACAATCGACCATCATTTTTTGAGTGGAATCAAAACTAAATTGAATATTTTTTTTAGCAATTTCGGCTTTTACAATGGTTAAAGTGGAATCAATGGTTGAAGCCAAATCAATTCTTTTTATTTCTGCTTCATCTAAACGGGAGAATTTGCGTAAATCTTCTACAATTTTTTTTACGCGTTCAACACCCATTTTAGATTCGCTAATAATTTCAGTCATATCTTCCGTTACATAATCTATTTCATTTTCCTCTCTAATTCTTTGAACACTATTTTTTAGTTCCTGTGATGCGTTTTTTTCAACTTCCAGTTCAAGACTATGGTATGCAGTAATAAAATTTTGTGCATATTTTTCCAATTCATACAAATTGTTGGTAACAAAAGCTATTGGGTTATTAATTTCGTGAGCAACCCCTGCAATCATTTGTCCCAGCGCATTCATTTTTTCTGAATGAATAAGCAATTGTTGCGTTTCCTTTAACTTATTTAACGTTTGTTGAAGTGTTTTTTTTTCCTTAATTAATTGACGTTGCAGGTTATTTACTTCTTGGTTTAAGGAACTCATTTTACCGTTTTCCTCAAACAAATGAAAAACATCGGCTTCAGCAAAAACCAGGTAAGTATTGTTCCTTTTAAAAATTTTTGAATTTAAAACATAGTGTTTATTGGTATAATCCCCGATAGTTAAAAGGCCTTCAAAAACAAGTTCTGAATTGGATTTATAGGTAACAATCTTCTCAAAGTTTGGATTGATCAAGTTGTTTTGAGGCTGTAATTCTGTAGTATTTGTACCCAAATAGTGACACATCGTATTGTTTGCAAAAATTAAATTCCCTTCAGGAGTAAAGAGTCCATAGGCAATAGAAGCAGAGTTCATGCTCATTTCATTAATTAATGCATCCCATTCGGGATTTGCTTTGCGAATTTTCATCTGTTCACTATAAATTACACTAAAAATACCACGCTAAATCAATTTCAAAACTAATTACTAGTGAGAAGGAATAGGACCTTCCATAGCTTCTTCTGCCAACGTTGTAAAAGTAGGAATATTTATCTGCATCCAATTGTAAAAAGGATACACTTCCTTATAACAATTTTCGGACAAGTTTTCTTTATAAATTTCAAGCCAGGCATTTAATTGAGCTGCCCAATAGGTAGAGCGAAAGTTTCGAGCCCGATAGGCTCTAAAAACCCACAAAACGGTATCAACCAATACTTCAGGATTGTAACTGTAAAAAACCGATTCTAAAAAACGTGCATGATTGGCATGATTGTCTTTCATCATTTCAACATTGTTTTCTCCCACCATATCATCTAAATCAAGGCGTTCTAACATTTTTTTATTGAGTAGATTCACCAGTAATTCTCTTTTTGAAGCATATTCATCAGCCATTGCTTTGCTAGGCTGGGTTAATAATTGCGCCGTTTGTAATAATGCTGATTTTGTCATAACCGTAATTTTATATTGATTTTAAATAAGTATCGAGTTCATATAAATTGGAGATATATTTAATATTTTCTAGTTTTTCAAAACTTCCTTCCTTTTGATGAAGAAAACCCTGACCACCAACAATGATGGTTAAATTAGGAAATTCACTTTTTAAAACGGCAATCATTTCCACCAGGTTTCTGTAATTAAAAAATATACTTAAAGAAATAGCGACAACAGCAGGTTCTGTTTGTTGTATAAATTTTACCAATTCGGACATTGGAATTCCCGTTCCTAAAAAATAACTTTCCCATCCGTTCATTTCAAAAACGTCTGCCACCATTTTTACACCCACCTGATGCGCTTCATTGGATGCACAGGCCAACACAACTTTATGCTGATGCTTCGTTTCTGGAATATCTAATTCTCCGTATAATTCATTTAAAATTCCTTCTGTTATGGCTGTTGCTAAATGTTCTGTTGCCACCGTAATCTTATTTGCCTCCCACAATCTTCCTACCTCATACAAAGCCTCTTTAAACACTTCTTCATACAGGTCTTTTATTGAAGGATTTTCAACAAGATAATTCTTGGCAATAGTAGCACACATTTTCCTATTTCCCTTTAGTAAATAGTGTAAAAAATCTTCCGATGTTGGTATCATTGGTTTGTTTGTCATCCTAAATAATAGACATCTCTATTTTTTATTTTAGAAATTAATATTTTTAAGTATTTTAATCATTGTTAATTCATGAATTTAAATATCACTTCCTTCAATTTATTAACTTTAATTGGCTTTTTAATATAATCATTGCAACCGGCTGCCATCACTTTTTCCTTGTCTCCTGTTAAAGCATAAGCGGTTTGCGCAATAATATGCACATGGGTGTTAAACTTTGTATTTGTTTGGTGGCTTCATAGCCATTCATTTCGGGCATCTGAATATCCATCAATATCAAATCAATATCAGGATTGGTACGGCAAGCTTCTACAGCTTCTATGCCATTTCTTGCAACAATAATTTCATTCGCAAATTCTTGAATAGCAATTGAAATAAGCATTTCTGAGGATTCGTCATCATCCACAACCAATATTTTTAACTTTTTAGTTAAATCTACAACTTCGAGTGGTGAAACTTCTAATTCAAAACTTTCCTCTGTGATTATTCCAGTTTGGTATGGCAGCGTAAAATAAAAAGTACTTCCTCCTACCTTGCCGGCAGGCAGGTTTTCTTCCTCTGACTCTAACCAAAGTTGCCCACCCAACATTGCTACATAGGCTTTTGTAATTGACAAGCCCAATCCGGCTCCCTGTTTTGCCATTTTATTGGAAATATCAGCCTGAATAAACCGTTCAAATATGGCTTCATGTCGCTCTTTTGGAACACCAATCCCTGAATCTTTTATGTAAAACTGTAGAAAGGTGTCCTTTTTATAATAGCCTAACTCAATAGTCCCTTTTTCTGTGTATTTGATAGCGTTTTTTACCAAATTTGTAAGTATGGCATATACTTTCTCACGATCTGTATAAATCATAGCCTCATTAAATGGAATTCCATTTTTTAATAAAAACTGTATGCCTTTACTTTTAGCTTCGGGTTTGAAGAAGGATTCAATATATTCCAATTGCTCGTTAATATTGTACGCTTCCAAATGAACTTCCATGACACCCGATTCTATTTTTGAAATGCTAATGATATCATTGATAATATTGAGCATGCGCGCACCGCTCCTTTCGATAACCCTAAGGTATTTTTGTTGCTTCTCCCCTGACAGATCAGGCGTTTTTAGTAACTCAGAAAAACCTAGAATACCATTCATAGGCGTACGAATTTCATGAGACATATTGGCTAAAAAAGCTGACTTTAAACGGTCTGATTCTTCGGCTTTTTCTTTGGCCTTAATTAGTTCTTGTTCTTTTTGTATTCTTTCTGTGACATCGCGCATTATACCTTCATGATACGTAATTTCACCCGATTCATTAAAAGAATACCATCCATGGTCTTCAACCCAAATTACGGATCCATCTTTTTTCCTTAGTTGAAAAATTCCTAATTCTTGATTTAATTCATCTAAAGCAATACTATCACGATCAGCATCTTCTATATAAAGATCATTCTTAATATCCACTTCTAATAATTCTTCTTTAGAATTGTATCCAAGCATTTTAACCATTGCAGGATTTGTTTCTAAAAATTTACCATCATGCGTACTTTTATAAACACCATCAGGCATTGTTCCAACTAATTTTCTATAATTTTTTTCACTTTCTTCAGCGTTTTCTTTGGCTTTGAGCAACTCTTTATTTTTTTTAATCAATTCAATGTTTTGCTCATCAACTAATTTAGTTATTTCCTTCTTTTGATTTATTTCAGCTACCAACCATTTTCTAATAAGAATTGTTACTATAATATAGGTGGTAATTAAATTAAACATTTTAGGGAAAAATACAATTTCCGGTTGTTGAAGAAAATTGAAAATTGATTTTGGAATAAGCCCCGAAAGTGATGTATACCAAAAACCAAAATACGCACTCTCAAAAAATGACCGAAAGGCATCTATTGCCAAAATAATTAATAGCAACCGCAATAAATTATCTTTAGTACTAACTGCCCTTACTTTTAGGATATAAAAGCCAAAAATAAATGCCCAAGTTATAATCAGTAACCAATAAATAGCTGGTGTTGCATATTTGAAAAATGAGGATACATCCATAGGTTATTTATTTACTTTATTAATGAATATAAAGAAATTAGCTGTTTTAATTCATAAACTTTAATAGGTTTTTTAATATAATCATTGCAACCGGCTGCCATCACTTTTTCCATGTCTCCTGTTAAAGCATAAGCCGTTTGCGCAATAATAGGCACATGGGTGTTAAACTTTGTATTTGTTTGGTGGCTTCATAGCCATTCATTTCGGGCATCTGAATATCCATCAATATCAAATCAATATCAGGATTGGTACGGCAAGCTTCTACTGCTTCTATACCATTTCTTGCAACAATAATTTCATCCGCAAATTCTTTAATGGCAATTGAAATAAGCAATTCTGAGGCTTCATCATCGTCCACAACCAATATTTTTAACTTTTTAGTTGAACTTATTTCAATGGGAGATAAAACTTCAATTTTGACAATTTCTTCTGTGATTATTCCATTTTGGTATGGCAGCGTAAAATAAAAAACACTTCCCTTTCCTTCCTCTGACGCTAACCAAAGTTTCCCTCCCAACATTTCCACATACGCTTTGGTAATTGACAAGCCCAATCCGGCTCCCTGTTTTGCCATTTTATCGGAAATATCAGCCTGAATAAACCGTTCAAATATGGCTTCCTGTCGGTCTTTTGGAACGCCAATCCCTGAATCTTTTACATAAAACTGTAAAAAATTATCCTTTTTATAATAGCCAAACGCTATGGAACCCTTATCTGTGTATTTGATGGCGTTTTTTACCAAATTTGTTAAAATGGCAAATAATTTTTCACGGTCGGTTTTAACAATGGCTTCTTTTAATGGCAATGAATTTTTGTATGAAAAATTGATTCCTTTAGCGTCAACTTCGGGTTTGAAAAAGGTGTAAATATATTCCATTTGCTCGTTAACATTAGACGCTTCCAAATTAACTTCCATCACACCCGATTCTATTTTTGAAATACTAATAATATCGTCGATGATATTGAGCATGCGCTTACCACTTCTTTCTATGACCATAAGGTATTTTTGTTGCTTTTCATCTGAAAGATTAGGCGTTTTAAGAAAGTCGGCAAAACCTAATATGCCGTTCATTGGCGTTCGAATTTCATGAGACATATTGGCTAAAAAAGCTGACTTTAAACGGTCACTTTCTTCGGCTTTATTTTTAGCATTGATGAGTTCTATTTCTGCTATTTTAATCTCATCTATATTGGTGCAAGTACCAAACCACTTGATAATCTTGTTATTTTCGTCCAATATAGGCACGCCACGAACCAACCACCATTGGTAAGTTCCATCATTTTGGCGTAGTCGACTTTCGATGGAATAGATTACTTTTTTTGTAACAGCATTATGCCAAGCATCCCAGGCAAGTTGCTGGTCGTCTGGGTGAAAAGGTTTATTCCAACCATGACCGTAACTTTCTTCCAACGAAAGTCCTGTGTAATCTACCCACTGCTGATTGAAATAAATGTTCCAGCCATCGGCCCGAGTAACCCAAACAATTTGAGGCATAGATTCCGAGAGTTGACGAAATTCTCTTTCACTTTCTTTTAGCGCATCCTCTGCCTGCTTGCGCTCGGTGATATCTCTGGCTACTGTTATAACAACATCTTGACCAAAGTACGTGCCTTTATATTGACTCACTGTTTTGGGAAATATTTCTCCGTTTTTTCTTTTACCCCAAAATTCAAAAACCTGAGGGATCCCTTGTTTTACTTTATCAAAGCTTTCAAAAACTGCGGACATATCATTCATATCAGGAGCCGATAGAAATATAGGAGTATTGCCAATTAATTCTTCTTTACTATAACCATACATGCTTAAAACACCGCTGTTTACATTGATAAAATTAGCATCATAATCTTGTATGTAAATAGCGTCGCCTATAGTTTCGAAAAGCGCTTTATAACTTTTCTGTCCTTCTAATGCCTTGGTTTTGATTTCTTCCAAATCATTAATCAATTCTTTTTGTTTAGTAATATCTTCCTTAACTGCCAGATAATGAGTGATTTTTCCATCAGTATCTTTAATAGGCGATATTGAAGCATATTCCCAAAATAATTCTCCGTTTTTCTTTTTGTTATGAAATTCTCCAAACCATTCATTACCAGCGTTTATTGTTTTCCAAAGAGCAGCATACCCTTCTTTGCTTTTTTCACCAGAACTAAACATGCGTGGATTTTGACCTATTATTTCTGATTTTTTATACCCTGTAATTGCTGTTACTTTAGGATTGGCATATTCTATATCACCTTCTAAATTAGTAATAAAAATAGATACAGGACTTTGTTCTATGGCTCTTGATAATTTTATTAATTCTTTTTCTGAATTCTTTCGATTGGTAATGTCGTGGCTAATACCAATAAGATATTTTGTACCATTTTTATCAAAAAACCGATTCTTATTTGTCAAAAACATTCTTGTTTCACCACCTCTTA
>JAAFHC010000145.1 GCA_010906935.1 Gelidibacter sp. | reverse complement strand
GTTTTAATGCAATGGTATTTTTTATGGTATTTCTTATGCTATCTTCGGTTTGAAAAGGCAATCCGAAAATTAAATCGTGGCTTATGGATTCATATCCAATTTTCCGCGACAAATCGTTCACTTTTTTTACCTGTTCAAAACTTTGAACTCTATGAATTGCATTTTGAACAATTGGATCATAATCCTGGATACCAAAGCTATTTCTTCTGGAACCTAAATCATATAATGTTTGCAATTGCTCTTCCGAAGCATGGTTTGGATGCCCTTCATAACTAAAGTCGAAAATTTCAAATTTATCGGCTCTTTTAAAAATTCCATCAATTAACTTTTTTAAATTTTCAGAAGAAAAAAATGTTGGCGTTCCGCCTCCCAAATGGATTTCTCTAATTTTTGGACGTTTTCCTAACAAATCACAATACAAATCCCATTCTTTTAAAACAGTTTCTATATACGGTTGTTCAACTTCATGGCGTTTGGTGATTTTTTTATGGCAGGCACAAAACGTACACAAACTTTCACAAAAAGGAAGGTGAATGTATACGCTTATTCCTTCTGAATCATTACTTTCATTAAATGATTTTACCACTGTTTTTTTCCAATCATCAATAGCAATTCCTTTTTTGTCCCAAAAAGGAACCGTTGGATAACTCGTGTATCTTGGACCGGGAATATTGTATTTTTGAATTAAAGTTGAATTCATTTTTTTAGTTTTTAGTATTCAGATTTTAGTAGTATGTGTTGAAACTATTTGTAAAATCTAGCTCTTATATTCTTTTACGGCATCAATAAATGCTTTTGCATTTTCTAATGGCACATTTGGTAAAATTCCATGGCCCAAATTTACGATATATTTATCTTTTCCGAAATCGTTGATCATTTGGGTCACTATTCTTTTAATTTCTTTTGGAGGAGAAAATAATCTTGCAGGATCCATATTGCCCTGTAAGGTTATTTTATTTCCAGTTAATTTTCTTGCCATTTGCGGCTTAATTGTCCAATCTACTCCTAAAGCAGAAGCATTTGATTTCGACATTTCTTCCAATGCAAACCAACAACCTTTTCCAAAAGCGATTACCGGAGCGTCATCTTTTAAAGCTTCAATAATTTGATTGATGTATTTCCAGGAAAATTCCTGATAATCAACAGGTGATAACATTCCGCCCCAAGAATCAAAAATCTGAACAGCATCAACGCCAGCTTTTACTTTTTCCTTTAAATAAGCAATAGTAGTATCTGTTATTTTCTGTAATAAAATATGAGCTAAAACTGGTTTTGTAAAACAAAACTCTTTCGCAATATCATATGTTTTAGACCCTTGTCCTTGCACACAATAACATAAAATTGTCCAAGGCGAACCTGCAAAACCAATCAACGGAACTTCATCATTCAGCATTTGTTTGGTCATTTTAATTGCATCCATCACATACTTTAATTCAACAGTAACATCTGGAACCACAACAGCATCAACATCTTTTTGTGTACGAATAGGATTTGGCAACCAAGGGCCAGTTCCTTCTTTCATTACCACTTCAATATTCATAGCCTGCGGAATCACTAAAATATCCGAAAATAAAATTGCGGCATCCATGCCAAATCTTCTAATAGGCTGCACTGTTATTTCAGAAGCCAGCTCGGGAGTTCTACAACGCGTAAAAAAATCGTAATTGTCTCTAATCGCAATAAATTCCGGTAAATAACGCCCAGCTTGTCGCATCATCCAAACTGGCGGACGTTCAACTATTTCTCCTTTTAAGGCTCTTAAATATAAATCGTTTTTAATCATTTGTCTTTTTGGTATTTTAAATTGTTGGTTTTTTGGCGTTCCTTTCAGGCCGTGCCATTCGCTTTATCTTTTTTTCCATTACATTTCAAAAAAGGATATCACTGCTGTCACTAACGCAAATTAATTTTCAATTGTTAATTTGCTTTTTTTAGCTACTGCTTTCATAGCTATATCAATCGCCTTTCTTACTTTATAAATATCTCTTTTGCTCATTGCGGTTCCTAAAAACCAAGCTTCAAATTGAGATGGAGGCAAAAACACGCCATTTTCCATCATTTTCCAAAAGAATGTCTTAAATTTATTGGTATCACTGGTTAGGGCTGTTTTAAAATCAACCACCTTTTCTTTGGTGAAAAATGGCGATATCATAGATCCAAATCGGTTTACCTGCAAATCAATTCCGTTTTCTTTAGCAGCATTCAATAAAGCCCTTTCCAAAAAAGAAGCTGTTTTTTCAAAAGCTGCATACGGATTTTGTTTTTTCAATTCAGTTAAAGTCGCAATGCCACAAGCCATCGCAATTGGATTTCCCGATAAAGTTCCTGCTTGGTACATATCTCCCAAAGGTGAAACCATTTCCATAATTTCATTTCTGGCTCCATAAGCACCAACTGGAAAACCGCCTCCAACAACTTTTCCCAAACACGTAATATCTGCTTCTACACCCAACAATTCTTGAGCGCCTCCAAATTTTGAACGAAACCCAGTCATCACTTCATCTATGATTAAAAGAACACCACTTGCTTTGGTTAAATCTCTTAATTCTTCTATAAATTCTTGGGTCGGATTTACAACACCCATATTACCGGCTATTGGTTCTATAATTACAGCGGCAATATCGTTGTGCTTCGCCAAATGTTGTTCAACACTGTCAATATCGTTGTATACCGCAACCAGCGTATTTGCAACGGCTTCCGGCGGAACACCTTTACTTCCGGGAATGCTTAACGTTACCAAACCCGAACCGGCTGCAACCAACATATCATCAGCGTGTCCGTGATAACAGCCAGCAAATTTGATTATTTTATTTTTCCCTGTGAAAGCTCTGGCCAAACGTATGGCGCTAAAAACAGCCTCAGTTCCCGAGCTTACAAAGCGCACTTTATCCATTCCAGGGAAAGCATCACAAACAATTTTGGCAAGTTTAATTTCTCCCACTGTTGATGCGCCAAAAGTAGTTCCTTTTTTTAAGGCTTTTTTTACCGCTTTTTCAACTGTGCTATTTCTGTGACCCAATATCATTGGCCCGTAAGATAAAACAAGATCAATATATTCGTTTCCGTCAACATCAATAATTTTGCTGCCTTTTGCCCTATCAATAAATATGGGAATTCCTCCAACAGATTTAAAAGCCCTAACAGGAGAGTTTACTGCGCCCACCAAGTTCTTTTTTCCTTTTGTATATAATTCTAATGATTTTTCTAGTTTCATTTTTTAGTAGTTTTATAGCTGTTTAATTGTTTAAGCGTTTAATTGTTTAGTTGTTTAACCGTTTAACCATTTAAGCGTTTAATTGTTTAGTTGTTTAGTTGTTTAACCGTTTAATTGGTTAGTTGTTTAACCGTTTAACCATTTAAGCGTTTAACCATTTAAGCGTTTAGTTGTTTAGTTGTTTAACCGTTTAATTGGTTAGTTGTTTAACCGTTTAACCATTTAAGCGTTTAATTGTTTATTATATATCAAATTTAAAACTATTTAACAAACAAACTTTTTAACGTTTCAACAATAATTTGGCAACGTCCTTTGCAAAATACGTAATAATAATATCGGCTCCTGCCCTTTTCATCGACAGTAAACTTTCCATCATTACGCGATCACCATCAATCCAACCTTTTTCGGCAGCTGCTTTAATCATAGCATATTCACCGCTCACATTATAACAAGCAACCGGACGGTCGAAATTGTTTTTTACATCTCTAATAATATCCAAATAAGCCAAAGCAGGTTTTACCATTAAAATATCGGCACCTTCCATATCGTCAAAAGTGGCTTCACGCAAAGCTTCATCTCTGTTGGCAGAATCCATTTGATAGGTTCTTCTGTCACCGAAAGTTGGCGCAGAATCCGCAGCATCTCTAAACGGACCATAATATGCTGATGCATATTTTACGGCATAAGACATAATTGGAAGATCGTAAAAGCCTGTGTTGTCCAACGCTTCTCTAATGGTTGCAATCATACCGTCCATCATTCCCGATGGCGCCACCATATCAGCTCCTGCTTTTGCATGAGAGATTACTTGCTTAGCGATGTTTGGCAACGTTGCATCGTTATCAACATCGTTATTGTGAATTACGCCACAATGACCGTGACTGGTATATTCACAAAAGCAAACATCCGTGATTACATATAAACTCGGATAATTTTTTTTGATGAAACGGATGGCATTTTGCATAATGCCGTTATCGTTCCAAGTTTCTGAACCAATTTCATCTTTTTTTGAAGGAATCCCAAATAACAATACTGCAGGAATATCCAATGCAACCACTTCATCCAGTTCCTTTGAAATTCTGTCCAAAGAAAATCTTTTGATTCCTGGCATAGAAACAATTTCAGTTTCAATATTTGTCCCTTCCTCAATAAACAAAGGATAAATTAAATCGTCAACGGTAAGTCTGTTTTCCCTTACCAAACGACGAATATTTTCAGTTTTGCGAAGGCGTCTTGTTCTATTCATAATCAAAATATTGATTTACAGATTCTATTACATTTTCTACCGTAGGTTCATCGGCCACAAATACATTTTCAAAATCGTCGATGGCTTCAGAAGCGGTTGTGTTTCCAATACAAAAAGCAACACTTTGGATATCGGTATTTTTTAATAAATAACTTTTTACTGATGACGGACTAAAAAAGAGTATGCCATCATAAGTGTTTTTTATTTTTACAGATTTGAAATTGGTGGTGTATACTTCAATTTCATTCACCTTAATATTGTTCTCAGCTAACATTTCCGGCAATTCATTGCGTCGTAAATTTCCGCAGAAAAAATGAACCTCTTCAATGTCTTTATTCAATAAAATTTCGTCTGCCAATTCTTCTGCTGAATTCGCTTTAACTGTTACTTTAACATTTTTACCCTCCAAAAATTGCGCAGTTTTGTCGCCAACGCAATACACATTTTCAAATTGTAATTCACTGGTTGTAAACTGGTTAAAAACACCTAAAATAGCATTTTTACTTGTAAAAATAGCGTTTTTAATTGAATTTTGTAATTTAATGGAAGTATTGAAAGAAATCTCAATCAATTCAATTTCATCAACAATAAAATTATTCAGAAGTTCCTTTTGCTGTTCGGAAAGCTTTTTGGTGGACAGGATTTTTTTTTTTGTATTCATCTATTTTTTCATTTCAGCCTTTATGCTTTCCATTAATTTTTTCCCGCCGTTATTTAAAAGTTCTTCAGCACAAATTTTGCCTAAATTTTTCCATTCATTTAATGGAACCGTCTTCTCAACTTCAACCTTTTCTGAACCGTTAATAGCAATTAAAATTCCTTTAAAATAAATGGTGTCGCCCATTATTTTTGCATTTCCGCCAATTGGCGCGGTACATCCGCCTTCCAATGTTTTCATAAACTGACGTTCAACAGCAACAGTCATTTCAGTTTCTTTATGATTTATTTGAGCACAAATATCAAGGATTTCGGTGTCGGCTTTTAATGAAGTGACCATAATTGTACCTTGTGCAGGTGCAGGAATCATCCAATCTAACATCACATGATTTTTTGGCAGCAATTCAATTCGCTCCAATCCGGCAGCGGCAAAAATAGCCCCATTCCAATTGTTGTTTATCAATTTTTGCAAGCGCGTATTTACATTTCCCCTTAAATCGGTAATGGTATGTTTTGGATATTTATGAAGCCATTGCGCTGTTCGTCGTAAACTTCCGGTAGCAATAATGGCACTTTCAGATTTAGATAAAAAGTCGGTATTGTTTTTAAGCACCAAAACATCGCTAATATTGGCTCTTTCCAACACGGCAGCCTGCGAAATTTTTTCATGCAAATCGGTTGGAACATCTTTTAAAGAGTGCACTGCGATATCAATTTCTCCTCGAAGCATCGCATTGTCGAGCGTTTTTGTAAATAGCCCAAAACCGCCTATTTGATGCAATGGCTTGTCCAGAACCTCATCGCCGGTTGATGTTATTTCTATGATTTGAGCTTGATATCCTAAATTTTCAAGTTGTGATTTAACTAAATTTGCTTGCCATAATGCGAGTTGACTTGCTCTTGTTCCTATTCTAATCATTTTCATTTAAGCTCAACTCTTTAATATTAAACATTTTACTGATAACGCCAATGCTTAAATCAACCGAAGTGTCATCGTCTTTTAAATGTTTAACAAATTGTGTGGTTATTTTTTGAATCATGCGGTTTGTCAAAAACTCTGCGTGTTCAATATTAAAATCTTTTAACCTTCTTGATTGAAAATCAATTTCATCGTGTTGAATGGCTTGTAGCGATTCTTTTAAAGCATTTACAGCAGGTACATATTTACGTTGTTCTATCCAATCGTTAAATTCACCCTTATATTTTTGAATAATTGCTTCAGCTGCAGGAATTTCATTTTTACGAGTTTCTATGGTTAGATCCGTAATTTTTGAAAGCTCATCAACATTCACCAAAGTTACGCCATCTATATTTTTTACAGAAATATCAACATTTTCAGGCATTGACAAATCCAGTATCAATAATTCTTTTCCTTCTTTTAAATGCGTTTTGTTTACGGTATGAATATCTGCTCCTGTTGAAACAATTAAAATATCTGCATCCTGTATTTCCCTTGTTAAATCGGCATAATTTTTTACGGTAATTTCAGGATGTTCCGCTTTAAATTCCAAAGCCCTTTCGTGGGTTCTGTTAATGAGCGTCACATTTTTGTTTGAAGTGTATCCCAAAACGTTTTTGCAGGTATTTTTACCAATGTCTCCCAATCCGTAAATAAGAATTTTTTGCTCATTATAATTGCGAATATTTTCCATAATATAATGAATGGCTGCGTAAGCCACAGATGTAGTGCCTGAACTTAATTGGGTATTGTTCTTAACATCTTTACTTGCCTGTAAAACCAAATTCATCAAACGCTCTAAATAGTTATTGGTTGTTCCGGCAATTTTAGCTTGCTTAAAAGACTCTTTTAACTGGCTAACAATTTCATAATCGCCTAAAATTTGGCTGTCTAAGCCAGTACCTGTTTTAAACAAATGTCTTACAGCATCTTTATTCTTATAAACATAAGAAACCTTGATAAAATCATCAACACTTCCATTTGAATATTTGATTATTAAACTAATCAATTCAAAAGGATGTTTGGCAAAACCGGTTATTTCAGTTCTATTGCAAGTAGACAAAACAAAAATCCCATCAATTCCAGATTCTTTAGCCTCCTTCAACAATAGTTTTTGGTTTTCTTTAGTGATACTGAAAGCGCCTCTCACTTTCACATCAGCTTTCTTATAACTTAACCCTACACAGTATAATTTTGTAGGCATGTTTTCTTGACTCATAAAAATAGTGTTATCAATAAGTATCG
>JAAFHC010000144.1 GCA_010906935.1 Gelidibacter sp. | reverse complement strand
CCTACAGTAGAATTTGGCAACAATCCAATGGTCATTCCAGCTTTTTCACCTAAAGGAAACCCAATAGCCAAATAAGAAAGGTACGTTGCAGAAGCACGTTGTTTGTCGTTACTGTCTTTTGCTGTGCTGTTCAAACTTTCTATAGCCATTGTATAGGTTGTAAATCTCAAAGAAGCATTGGCCGCAGGATTTAAAAAATTTAAACGATAGCTTTCGTTTAAAGAAACGCCAACGCCGCCCATACTTAATTGTTCAACGGTGCTTTCGTTATTTTTATCTCCAATTCCGAAAAAAGAATAAGATGATGTATTGTTTTTTTGTGAAAAACCGACAATAGATACAAATAGTGTTATGATTACTATTATTTTTTTTATCATTTACTTTATATTATAAGTCAAAATTGTGTTCAATCCTTCTAACAAAAAATTAGGATTGGCAAATATGCCATTTTTTAATCTATTTGACAAGAAATTTACGTCTCCACCTGTTAAAACAATTGTTAAATCGGCATCTTTTTTTCTATACTGATTGATAATTCCATCAATTTCATTGATAATACCATTTATTACACCAGAATGAATGCTTGTTTCGGTTGAATTTCCAACCAATTCAAATTTCTCTGAAGGCTCCAACAACGGCAATTTTTCAGTAAAAATATTTATTGCTTTGTAGCGCATTTGCAGTCCTGGCGAAATTGCGCCACCGTAATAATTGCCTTCATTACTAACAAAGTCATACGTAATACAAGTTCCTGCATCAATTATTAAAACATTTTGTTTTGGATATTTTGATATTGCTGAAGAAACCAAAGCAATTCTATCCACTCCTAAGGTATTTGGCGTGGCATACTTGTTCACAAACGGTACTTTGGTGTTGTAATCCAGCTCAATTAAGTTAATTTCAGCATGCAATTTGGCTATTTGAGATTTTTTTAAGGAGCCAACTGAAGAAATAATTGCATTTGTGCATTTATATTTTTTTATCATTTCAATAGTGTCAGAAGCAAATGATTCTTTGGTAATGCTTTCATTATGAATCAATTTGCTGTCATCAAAAACAGCTGTTTTAATTCTTGTATTGCCTACGTCTATTATTAAGTTCATTCTTATTTCTTAAAGAGTTCAAAAATACAACAGATTTTTTTAAATTGTTTTGATATGTCTAAAAAATAAATTTATATTTGCAACCGCTAAAGCGATGGTGCCTTAGCTCAGTTGGTAGAGCAAAGGACTGAAAATCCTTGTGTCCCTGGTTCGATTCCTGGAGGCACCACACAAGAAAAGTAAAACCCTTAAAAATCAGTAGATTTCTAAGGGTTTTTTATTTTACAGCGTCTTTTACGGCGTAAAGTGTTGGAAATATGGAAATAGCTTTGGTAAAAAACTAATTACAAATCTGCCAATCTCATAAAAAATCTCATTCTGATTACTTTCTTTTAAAAGTAAAAAATTTATGATCACAATTGGCCATTTTTATTTGTCATCTTCATCATCAATATCCTCATTGTAATCATCTTCACCATTCTCATCACCATTCTCATCACCATTCTCATCAACATTTAGATCACCATTGTCATCAATATCTAAATCATCGTCATCCAAATCATTCTCGCCATCAAGAGACACTTTCAAATTTAAATCTAAATCAATTTCTAAATCTCTTTCAAGATTGTCATCCTCCTCTTCATAAAAATTTTCCATGCTGTCAACCAACTCATCACTAATTTTAACCAAGTAAATGGTATCTTCTGTTGCAACTTCAACAGCTTCTATATATTGCCCTTTATGATTGGTAAACCTAATAATGTCCCTAATGCCGTAACCGTCAGGAAATTTCTCAACCAATAAATTTAGAATTTCAGAGGTTAACTTTTTATAATCGACAATTATTCTCTTCATAACAAATTGGTTATAAATTAGACTTAAATAAATGAATTAGGTATTTAATTACTTCTTTATATAATGCCAAATATAAAAAAATTATAACACCAAAAAATTATTTCAACCAATATTGAAATAATATTCACTAAAAAACAAAAACCAAGAATATTCTTGGTTTTTGTTTTTGTGATTTAAAGCATCATTAAGGTATTTAATTCCATTTCGGTTAAATGCCTCCAATGGCCTCGTGGCAAATCCTTTTTGGTAAGCCCGGCGAAAATTACGCGGTCAAGTTTTACCACGCTGTAATCAAAATGTTCGAATATTCGGCGCACAATTCGGTTTCTGCCAGAATGTATTTTAACGCCAACTTCTGTTTTTGGCTGATTCACGACATAGGATATATCATCAACTATCACGCGTTTTTCATCTAACATAAAACCTTCAGAAATTTTTATAAGATCGCTGTTCGACAGTTTTTTGTCCAATGATGCGTGATATATTTTTTGAATATTGCTCTTTGGATGGGTTAATTTTTTTGCCAATTCACCATCATTCGTAAAAAGCAGCAGTCCAGTTGTGTTTCTGTCCAATCGGCCAACAGGATAAATACGTTCTTTTGTAGCATTTGCAACTAATTCCATCACGGTTTTACGTCCGCGCTCATCTTCCATTGTGGTAATAAAATTCTTCGGCTTGTTCAGTAAAACATATCTTTTTTGCTCCTGATTTATTAAAGAACCGTCAAACCTAACTTCGTCGCCAAGGGTAACTATGTGTCCCATTTCAGTCACCAGTTTTCCGTTCACGGTAGCGCTCCCGGCTTTAATATAAACATCGGCCTCCCTGCGTGAACAAACGCCTGAGTTGGAAATGTATTTATTTAAACGGATGCCTTCAATTCCATTCTCCGGTTTAACTTGTTTTGGTTTTGGTGTTGGCTTATCTTCTCTTGAAACTGGACGTTCCTTCTTAGAAAAAGGGCTTTCTCTTTTAAAAGCTGGCTTGTCCTTGAAATTGCCTGTAGGTTTCTTTTTTGCTTCGAACTTTTTAGGTTCAGACTTTTTAGTAGCGCTAGTTTGAGGCTTTTTTTTACCTTGGTGTCGTCCTCCCGACGAGTTTTTACTTGAATTCATTTTTTTAATTTTTGGCAAAAATAATTTATATTCTTCTAATTATGAAGATTCTAGTTTTTATTTTAAAAGAATTTTATTAATAATGACCGAGTAGTCTATTAAGGCCAAGCTAAATACGCCAGCAAGCAACATCAATTTTAACACAAAGTGCAATAAGGTATAATTATTTTTGCTTTTGTTGAACCATAAAAAAAGCACAAACAAGAACAATACCACGCCACTGATATAAAAATAGTATTTCATCCCGCCAATTTCAGGGTATTTCAACAAAAAATAGATGGGATTCAGGGTTAAAAAAACCAAAATTGTGATCAAAATTTTGGTAAAGTGCTCTCCATATTTTACGGCAATAGTTTGGTAATTATGGATAAAATCGCCTTTTATGCCTTCCAATTCTTTGATTAATTCACGGATCAACAAAATAAAGAAAAGAAAAGCCGCGTGCGTAAAAATAATTTCAGAAAAATTTTTATAGTAGACAAAAACGGCAAAAAACGGCAAAATGGCCAAAATCGCCCCCGAAAAAAAGCCTGTTAAAGGATATTTTTTTAGTTTGTGAGAATAAAACCAAATTAAAAAAATATACACCGAAAAAAATAATGCCGCTCTCCAAGAAACCAAAAAGGCAATAAGCACTCCCAAAAAGTTTAACACAAAGTAGAGCTGCAATTTTGTTTTTTGAGTCACAATGGAATCAATCGTTGCTTTTATCGGACGGTTAATTTTATCTGCTTCGAAATCATAAAAATTATTGATGATGTAACCAGAAGCAATCACGCAAATTGTTGAAAGCACAATAAAATATAGATTGATGTCGAGCAAAACATGTCTTAGCTCTTTTTCGGGAGAAAAGATAAATATGGAAGCAAGATATTGGGCAATCACAATAAGCACAATGTTATAGCCCCTGACAACCGAAAACAAACTCAACAATTTAATGTAAAGAGGCGCGTTTTTTTGGCTGTTTTTTTTGGCTATTTCAAGTAAATCCATAATGAACTGGTTTAAACTTTTTTCAATTGGCTACAAAATGTTATTTTTCACTCACTTTTTGTCTTTTTTGAACTCCGTAACGATGCTATGCAGTTAAAAAGCCTTCAATTGAGCAAAAAATTCCTATTTCCTACCTGCCGGCGAGGCAGGTTTGCTTCAATCAAAAAAGTTTAAGCCAGTTCAGAGAAGTGAAATAAAATTCAACAATTAAACTATGTTATTAAACTTTACTTTTTTGTGATTATTTTGTTAAAATCTATAAACCAATTCCAGTTTATAATCTTTTAGAAGGACTTTAGCCTGGTCGAAATCTTCTGTAAATCCCAAGATATAACCGCCACCGCCTGAGCCGCATAATTTTAAATAATACGCGTTTGACTCAATGCCGTTTTTCCAAATCTTATGAAAAGCTTTTGGAATCATCGGTTTAAAATTATCCAAAACAACTTTAGAAAGCAATTTCACATTTCCAAATAAAGATTTCGCATTTCCGCTTAAAAAATCATCAATACAAGCATCGGTATGTTTTGCAAAATCTTCATTTAACATTTTTCTGAATCCTTCATTCTTCATTTTATTCATAAAAATGGTAATCATCGGTGCAGTTTCACCAATCATTTCTGAATCCAATAAAAACACAGCTCCTTTTCCTTCTTTTTGAGATGGAATTCCCGTAGCTTCTAAATTGTCTTTTGAATTGATTAAAATTGGAATGCTTAAATACGAGTTTAACGGATCTAAACCGGAGCTTTTACCGTGAAAAAACGATTCCATCAAGGAAAAGATGCTTTTCAACTTCAATAATTTTTCTCTTGTTAAATTTTCTAAAACCGTAATTTTATCATTGGCATATTTGTCGTAAATCGAAGCCACCAATGCGCCAGAACTCCCTACACCGTAACCTTGCGGAATACTTGAGTCGAAATACATGCCGCTTTCAATATCTGCTTTGAAATCATCCAATCTGAAACTAACCAAATCCTTAACTTCTAAAGTTACCAAATAAGCGTAAAACTTTTCTAAGTTGCTATTCGATTTTTTTGCGGCTTCAGTTAAAACTTTAGATTTTTTTAAAGCGCCTTGGTATACGTTATAAGGTATGGCCAAACCTTTGGAATCTTTAATGATTCCGTACTCTCCAAAAAGTAAAATTTTTGCGTAAAAAAGTGGTCCTTTCATTGTGTTACAAATTGAAAATTGAAGTTGCTCCTTCTCCAATACTGTCGCAAATATAATGATTTTCCTGACAAAATTGAATTAAGTTGCTTTTTATGAAATTGTTAACAGTTTCTTTTTCCTTTTCCGGGAACAAAACATGAACATTGGCACCGGCATCTAAGGTAAAGCAAATATTAGATTTTGTTTCTTCCCTAAATTTCCAAATGCTGTTAATAATCTCTAAAGTATTTGGTTTCATTAGGATAAAATACGGATTGCTGGTCATCATCATCGCATGCAAACTCAAGGCTTCACTTTCCACAATGGCTATAAATGCTGATAAATCTCCGCTTTGGAGCACTTTTGAAATTTTTGAAATATTGTCATTTGCTTGTTGAAAGCGTTGTTTCGCAAACGGATGGTTATACATTAATTGATGTCCGACAGTGCTTGAAACTTGTTTTTCGCCTTCGTCAACCAATAAAATAGTGTCTTGATAATTTTTAAAATTGTCATGAATTTTATATGGAAATTTCACGCCAAATAAATCTGAACTTCCTTCAATTTTCGGGTGATTTCCCCAAAAAATTAGCGGACCTTCAATGCTTCTGCAGGCACTACCCGAACCTAAACGCGCTAAAAATGATGCTTTTCTTTTAAAATACGCATCAGTCATAGAAGGATTTAATTCTTTCTCGAGACTCATAATACACAAAGCCAATGCGCCCATTCCGCTTGCGGAAGATGCAATGCCGCTGCTGTGCGGAAAAGAATTTTGAGATTTAATCACAAAATCAAAATCCTTCAAAAACGGAACATACTCTTCGATTCTTTTGAAAAAAGTGAAAATTTTCGGCTTAAAATCATCCTTTTTTTTACCTTCAAAATAAATTTCAAAGTTGAATTTATTTTCAAGGGATGTTGCACTTCGCTCATTATCCCGTTTCTTGTATTCCAACGTTGTCAAGGTATAACAAGCGTCTAACGTAAAGCTTATGGAAGCGTTTTCAGGAATTTGAGGTTCTTGTTTTCCCCAATATTTAACCAAAGCAATGTTGCTCGGTGTTTTCCAAAGTGAAACTTCCCTGAGTCGTATTTTTTAAAGTAAATTCTTTTAAAATAAAATCGGTTTCCTTCAAGACAAAAATTTTGAGCAAAGATAATTGTTTTGATTAAACATTCTCTAATCTTGACAGCACATCTTTTTTGTAACTTCTACTTATTGGAATTGCTTTATTTTTGACCTCAATAAATTCATTTGTAAATGAATCAATTTTAGCTATTGAAACAATAAAGGAGCGATGAATTCTTATAAAATCTTTTTTTGGAAGCTTGGCTTCAATACTTGTTATGGTTTCTCTTGTTACCACAACCGTATTTTCAATAAAAATTTTAATATAATCACTAAAACTTTCAATGTAATTTATTTCAGAAAAGTTAATCTTTATCATTTTCCTGTCGGAACGAACAAAAATAAATTCACTTTTTTCCTGAGTCATTTCTGAAGTTGATTCAGAAATGACTGAAATATTTTCACCCAAATATTTTTGTACTGCTTGGAGTAAACGTTCAAATGAAATTGGTTTTAATAAATAATCTACGGCCTGCAAATTAAACCCATCAACAGCATATTCTCTATAAGCAGTTGTAAAAATTACTTTAATGTTTTTATTGATAGATCTCGCAAAAGACAAACCCGATATTTCAGGCATATTGATGTCTAAAAATATTAAATCTATTTGGTTCGAATTAATTTCATTAAATGCTTCAATAGCATTTTTACACGTTGCTATAACATTAACTGCATCAATCTTTTTTAAATGATTCTCTAAGATTTCACGCGCAATTGGTTCATCATCAACAATAATGCATTGAATTATTTTAGTCATTTTTTGAAGTATTTAAATTGTTGATCATAAGATTTACGCAAAACCAATTATCCCGTTTTTCAATGTTTAATTGGTGGTTATCCTTATATAATAAATTTAATCTTTTTTGAATATTTTCGAGTCCAATTCCACTTTCGTGTTGATTTTCATCAGCATTCAGGACTGTGTTCTTTATTGAAAAATTAAAATTGTCATTTAAAAAAGTAATCGCAATTTCAACTGTTAAAAAACCATCAATTAAATTTCCATGTTTAAAAGCATTTTCAACAAATGGAATTAACAACATTGGCGCCACTTGAATTTCTTCTGAAATAGTATCCGATTTAAAGGAAACCTTTAACGTATCCTGAAATCTGATTTTTTCTAATTCAATATATTCTTTAATATGTAAAACTTCCTCATTTAAACTTACTTTAGGCTTGTTAACCTGATACAAAATATAATCCAATAAATTCGAAAGCTTTAAAATAATTTCAGGTGTATCTTTCGATTGCTTCAATGCAAATCCATAAATGGTATTTAAAGTATTGAATAAAAAATGCGGATGAATCTGTTTCTTTAAATACTGTAGCTCCTGATTTTTAATTTGAAGTTGAGTTTCTAATATTTTATTTTGAAGTTCTTTGTTTTTTGAAATTGTTTTAAAATTATGATTCAATAAACTTATAAAACTAACCAAACCAACAACCAAGTAAACTATTACTAGCACAAACACAAAATTGCGACTCATAAAGGGCATTTCTCCAACATTTAAATTTGACAGAAACAAATAATAAAAAACGATTGCTAAAGAAATAAAATCCGCAGAAATAATTAAAGTATAAAGACTGTATAATAAAAAATATTTATACTTTTTTGTAAGTAAATACTTCGGAATTAGAAAATAAACCACAAAATAGGTGGTTACCATAGTTATTGGCAATAAAAAACTTGAAAACCAAGTTCCATAAACTGTATTGTTCGAGCTATAACTAAAAAAATACAAAAAGAAAAACCACACCCCAATCCAAAATAGAATATGCAATACTATAATTTTAGTCCTTTTTAATTTGATTAAATTCATTATTGCAAGTTGCGAATTTTATTTCAATCAACATTTTATTATAGATCAATTACCAATTCCCTTCCCTTTTTAACTTGGAAACAACAAAATATGACGAATTATAAACTAAATTCGCTAAATAGATGAATTTATCATCCATCTATCGCAAATTAAAATATTCAAGCTAAATTCATTTTACTTTCGGAATAGTTTAATTTAAAAATCTAAAAAAAATATGTATTTATCTATTCTTTCTCAAGGCGGGTCATTTTTTATGTATCCACTATTATTGATTCTCATTCTAGAAATAGTTTTATTTGTATTAGGAATTATTAAAAAAGAAAATCTTAACAAAAAAATAAGTTTAATTAACACCGTAAGTTTATTTGCTATTGTTTGGGGGTTTTTAGGACAAATATTAGGTTTAATGGTTGCTTTTGAATCAATTCAATTAGTAGGTGATATTTCCCCAACAGTTTTAGCTGGTGGTCTTAGAATCAGTTTTATAGCTCCTATTTTTGGAATAATAATTTTCTTAATCAGCAGAATAGAAATTTTTGTACTTACCTGGTTCCAAAAAGAAACTTCAATAAAAAAATAATTGTTTTAAACTAAAATCTACCTTTTTAGTTATTTTTGCCCCAATGAAAACTAAAAAGGCTTTTATATTACTGAATGGAGCAGAACCCGCTATATTTCCGGATTTATCAAATTACGATATAGTTTGTGCTATTGATGCTATTGATGGCGCTTACAATCATTTTAAATTAAAAAACATAATTCCGGATTTGGTAACAGGTGATTTTGATTCCATCCACGCAATTCCCGACAATATTGAAGTGATTAACACGCCCGACCAAAATTATACCGATTTTGACAAAGCCTTGTCCATTTTAAAGGCCAGAGGTTATATTAATATTGATGTTTACGGCGGAAGCGGTAAAGAACACGATCATTTTTTAGGAAATATAAGTACCGCGCTTCAATGGAAAGAAAGTCTGAAAATTTCTTTTTTCGACGATTTTGGAAAATATTTTTTTATTGAAGAACAGATTACACTAACCAACGTAAAAGGCAGAAACATTTCATTAATTCCTTTTCCAATTGCCCATGAAATTTTTACCGAAGGATTGTTATATCCTATTAAAAATGAAACTTTAACCTTCGGAAAACGCATTGGCACCAGAAATATAGCTTTTAACAATGAGGTTCATATTTCTTTCAAAGGCGGTGAATTATTGGTTTACATAAGCAACATTTAAAACGATTATTTTGGACAGAAAATTAAAACTGATATGGGACTTTAGAGGCGAAACTTCTCAAAAAACAGCCGATCACCATTGTATTCATTTAAAGGAATTTGCTAACATTGAAAAACTTCATTTTTATGAAATCGGCTTTTCTGTAATTTCAGAAATGCATGCCGTCGCTTTTATTGTGGTTGATGAAATTGATATGAAAACGTACCGTGATGCGTTAAAACCTCATCGGGGGCAACTCTCTGAAAATTAGTTAGAAAGTCGAAAGTTTAAAAGTTTGAAATCAAAAAATTGATAAATTGTTGCGGTTGGCCACAAAAATAATGTAAACTAAGAATGACAACATTTAACATTTAACATTTAACATCTAACTTCTAACTTTTAAGATAAAATTCCCCCTTCGGGGGCTAGCGGGCTTATTGATTTCGCCACAATCCAACCGCCAGTCCACGCATTTTGAAAATTGAATCCGCCCGTTACAGCGTCAATATTTAAGACTTCCCCTGCAAAAAATAGATTTTTATGTAGTTTGCTTTCAAAACGTTTAAAGTCGATTTCTTTTAAATCTACACCGCCAGCTGTTACAAATTCGTCTTTAAAAGTGCTTTTCCCTGAAACTTTAAAACGGCTTTTTGTAAGTTGAAGGGACAATTCTTCCAATTGTTTGTTGTTTAATTGCGCCCATTGAGAATCTGATGAAATTTTAGCAGCAATTACCAGTTTCTCCCACAAGCGTTTCGAAATTTCTTCAAAAACTGAACGCAAAATAACTTGTTTTTTAGACTGTTCCTTTTTAACTGATTTTAAATGCTCTAAAACAATTTCAAACTTTTCAGATAACCAATTGACTTCAATTTCAAACTGATAGTCTTTTTCATGGAATTCCAGCGCTCCCCAGGCTGACAGTTTTAAAATACCCGGTCCGCTCAATCCCCAATGTGTAATTAACAAAGGTCCTTGTTCCGCTAATTTGGAATTCAATACTTTAACTGAAGCTTTTGGAACGGAAATTCCCGGAATATCTTTTAATCTTTCATCTACAATATTAAAGGTAAATAGTGATGGAACAGGTTTTAAAATGGTATGTCCTAAACCTTCCAGCATCTCCCAAACTTTGGCATTGCTACCAGCTGCAACCAATAAAAAATCAGTCATAAAAGTTTCAGAATTCGTTTTTATGATAAACTTATCCTCATTTTTTTCAATAGCATCAACTCTTGTGCTGGTTTTAAGTTTAACACCTGCATTTTTAGCGCTTTCCAAAAAACAATCTATAATTGTTTGTGACGAATTTGATACGGGAAAAATGCGATTGTCATCTTCAATTTTTAATGGAATCCCTCTGTTTTCAAACCATTCCATCGTATCGCCGGTCATAAATTGATGAAACGGACCCAACAATTCTTTTTTGCCGCGAGGGTAAAATTCAACCAATTCATTTGGGGTAAAACAAGCGTGACTCACATTACAACGTCCGCCTCCCGAAACTTTAACTTTTTGCAAAACCTTGTTGCTTCCTTCCAAAATAATCACTTCCAAATCGGGATGCATTTCCGCAGCATTTATGGCTGCGAAAAATCCGGCAGCGCCTCCTCCAATAATTACAAATTTTCTACGCATATCAAAAACAAAATTATACTTTTAAAATTTAAATAAATTGGTTTCACGAAAATTAAAAAAATTAAGATTCGTATTATTTATATTGATTCTAATTTTTAAATTTATTACTTTTATCAACTATTATGAAGTCTTATTTTATTAAAATTTATCTTATGAAAAATCTAATTGTATTTTTATTTATAACGGTGTTAGTTTCCTCTGTTTCTTTCGCTCAAACAGCAAAAAAATATGGTAATAAACTTACCTTAAAAGAAAAAACACCCGTTTCTGTATTGTTTAAAAATCCTGCAAAATATGTTGGAAAAACTGTTTTGGTTGAAGGAGTTATTGTTAATGTTTGTGAAAAAAGAGGTTGCTGGATAGAAATTAGTAGCGACAAAGAATTTGAAAAAATAAGATTTAAAGTTGAAGATGGCGTTATTGTTTTTCCAATGGACACAAAAGGAAAAAAGATTTTAGCTGAAGGTGTTTTTGAGGAATTGGTTTACACTAAAGAAGAATTAATTGAACAAGGAAAACATCAGGCAAAAGAATACGGAACTCCTTTTGACCCAAGTTCAATAACTAAAGGAAAAACTGAATACAGATTAAAAGGTTTGGGAGCAAGCGTTAACTAATTTTCATTGCAATATTTAATTTTTTATAATGCACTGGAGAAAATTAACGCGCTTACTTCATAGAGATATTGGATATATTGCTGCGGGTTTAACCGTTATTTATGCAATTTCCGGAATTGCGGTAAACCATATTCAAGATTGGAACCCGAATTACAAAATTGAAAAATCAACTATTGTTTTAGATTCCATTCCATCAAACTTAACCAAAGATGAAATGGTTCTCTTTGTTTTAAAAAGCATAGGCGAAACCGGAGTTGTAAAAAATACTTTCCGCGCTTCGCCAAATGAATTGGAAATATTTGTTGATGGCAATACTATTTTGGTCGATTACAACACAAAAGAAGTTGAACAGGAAAAATTCAATACCCGATTTTTGCTCAAAGAAAGTAACGATTTACATTTAAATAAACCCAAAGGCATTTGGACTTATATTGCCGATTTATTTGCCGTTGCGCTATTGTTTTTAGCAATTTCCGGGTTGTTTATGATTAAGGGGAAAAACGGAATTAAAGGTCGTGGTTTTTGGCTTACGATAGCTGGAATTTTGATTCCTGTTGCTTTTTGGCTGTACTATTATTTATAAATTACAATATCAAATCTTTATATAGAATCACCGTTTTAAAGCCTTTCTGATTAAAATATTTTGTAGTGTCCTCATTTCCTGTAGCCAAAATAAAATCGCCGCCCCAAGCGCCTAAACTTTTTGTTTGTCCGAAATAATCAGAAAACAATTCCTCCTGTATTGGTTTTAATTGAATTATTTTTGAAACGATTTGCTCGTGTTCCATCATCAATTTTTCAAAATCGGACAATTTTTCACACATTAAAAAAGCTTCTGACATTTGAGAAATTTGATTTATTTCTGAAGTAAGATTTCCCTTCATTTTTTTATAACGATTAATGCCTTCCCTGCTGTTTTGTTTTTTATTCAAATGCACAAAATACAGTTGATCCATAAAAGTCGGTTTGAAATTTACTTCCTTAATAATTATTTCTGAATTGTGTTTGGTGAATAAAATTGGTGAATTGTGTTGTGCACAGGCAATATCGTAACCGCTGCCGCCAAAAGTGCTTTCCAATAATTTATACGGATTTATTTTTGCCCAATTTGCAATATTGTTAATTAAAGTAGAAGATGTTCCCAATCCCCAGTTTCTGGAAAAATCTAATTTCGTTTTCACCAAAAATCCCTTTTCCGAATTTAAAAATGCCGGATTTAATTTTCTGGTTTCTCTTAAAATTTTATTCAAATTTTCAGCAATAGTATCTTTCCCTCCATCTTCAACTGCTTCAAATGTGGCATTCGCCAATCGCAATTTGGGCAAATCGAAAATTGCTTCCAACCAGCATTCTCCATTTTCAGAAAAACTTTGCCAAATCAATTGCGGCTCCTTAATAGATTCAACAATTAAATCTTGTCCGTATTTTGTTGGAAGCGCCAAGGATTTTGCGCCGTCCAGCACAAAATATTCACCTGTTAATAATAGTTTTCCGTTACTATAAAACTGCTCCATTATTTTTCCTGAACTAACTTATTATAAGCTTCGACGACAGCATTATGAGTGATTGTTTTATGCTCAAAATAGTCGATTAAAAACGCCTTTTCCTTGTTGCTTGCGCCCAATTGCTTAATAATGTTGGTTAAATGCATTTTCATGTGTCCCTTTTGGATTCCAGCAGTTGTTAATGCGCGTAATGCAGCAAAATTTTGCGCCAAACCAGCCACTGCAATAATTTCCATCAATTCCTTTGCTGAAGGATTTCCCAATAATTGCAATGAAAATTTCGATAAAGGATGCAAGGAAGTCAATCCGCCCACAGTTCCCACTGCCAAAGGAATATCAATCCAAAATTTAAAAATTCCGTTTTCAATGCTGGCATTTGTCAAACTCTTGTACTTTCCGCTTCGTGCTGCAAAAGCGTGAACACCCGCTTCAATTGCCCTAAAATCGTTTCCTGTAGCAATCACAATGGCATCAACGCCATTCATAATTCCTTTGTTATGGGTAACCGCCCGGTGAGGTTCGGCATTGGCAATTTGTATGGCCTGCACAAACTTTTGCGCCAAAGCTTCTGAATCTTCGGCATATAAATCTGCCACATCACAACTCACTTCCGCATGAACCAAACATTCAGGAACATAATTGGACAAAATACTCATCACAATTTGGATGTCTTCTTTTTCAAATTCCTTTGCAATCACTTCCAAACAAGAATTTATAAAATTGGCGCCCATACT
>JAAFHC010000143.1 GCA_010906935.1 Gelidibacter sp. | reverse complement strand
GCATTTTCAGAATTAATAATGTCAATAGGTAGCAATTTATTTATTGGAATTTCTTTATCAAAAATAAAATGTTCAATAAGGTGTACAACCCCTAAATAGGCTTGTTTTTTAGGATTTTGGTGAATTAAAAAATCAATTACATGAGTATTCAAATATTCCAAATTACTTTGCAGTAAGTCATACCCTACAATCGCTATTTTTTTGTCTTTTATTTTTGAAACAATTTTTGCAACTTGATAGGCTTTTGATGTTGTTACAAAAATTCCATCTACATTAGGATGTGAATTCAAAAATTTGGTTAATGCGCTTTTAAATTTTGGATGTTTTAAATTACAAGTTAAAATTTCAAAATCAGCATTTTCTAAATTATTAAAATAATTTCTAAATCCTTTTTCTTTTTCTTGCATATGTACCGCATTCTCGTAATCTTCATCAATATGTATAATTGCGATTACCCCCTTTTTAATAAGTAAATCTAATAACCGTGCAGCAACTCTACCACTTTGAAACAAATCTTGACCAACAAAACTTTTTATAGCATCAGATTTAAGGTAGTTGTTAAACGTTACAGATACGATACCTAAGCTGTTATAATTTTTAATGATATCAAGACCTTCTTTATAAAATAAGGGTACAAGTAAAACAGCATCTGGAGAAGTCTTTATAATAGCCTCATTTGTTTCTATAAATGAAGATGTACTCGTTGGATCAAAATAAAAAGTTTTAACAGAAATATTAAAGGATATGTATTCATTTATAGCTTCAAATATTCCTTCGGTACAGTGTTTCCAATAAATATCAATTTCAGGATCTGGTAATAAAACACAAATATTGAAAACTTTAGTGTTTTTTAAATTCCTTGCAATTAAATTTGGTTTGTAATCAATTTTATCAAGAACTTGATTTACCTTGTCAAGTGCAATTTGCGACACTTTTCCTCTTTTATGTAAAACCCTATCAACAGTTCCTTTAGAAACTTGAGCCATTAAGGCAATATCTTTAATCGTATAATTTTTTTTCATATGATGCAAATGTACTAAAATATGGTTTGCAATCAAAAATAAATGTGTTCGATAACACAATTTAAGTGTGTTCGAGCACATTTTCTTTGAATTTCCTTTTTTATTTTAAAAATCATTTATACATTAGCTGAATAGTCAGGAAAATTTTATTATTTTCCTTTAACATTTTAAGTTTTAAACGTTGAAAAATGAATAACGAGAAACCCACTCTTGTAATATTAGCAGCCGGTATTGGAAGTCGCTATGGAGGATTAAAACAGTTAGATACATTTACCCAGGAAGGAGACACCATCATGGATTTTTCAATTTATGATGCGTTGAATGCAGGTTTCGGAAAATTTGTTTTTATCATACGAAAAAATATAGAAGAGGAATTTAAAGAAGTATTTAACAAGAAGCTACATGGAAAAGCGGAAGTTGATTATGTTTTTCAGGAAACTGAATATGTACCTGAAAAATACCAAAATTTAGGTAGAAAAAAGCCTTGGGGAACAGGTCATGCATTGTTAATGGCTAAGGATGTTGTAAAGGAAAATTTTGCAATTATAAATGCGGATGATTTTTATGGCAAAGAGGCGTTTGAAATAATGGCTAAATTTTTACAAAAAACCAGTAAGGACTCCTACAACTTTAGTATGATAGCCTACTTATTAAAAAATACTGTTTCAAAACACGGATTTGTTTCAAGAGGAGAATGTCAGGTTGACGAAAATGGTTATTTAACCAATATAACCGAGCGTACACATATTGAAAATATAAAAGGAAATTTGATACGTAAAAATGAAGATGGCGTTTTTGTGCCAATTGATAAAGATACTGTAGTTTCAATGAATTTTTGGGGTTTTACTCCAAAATGTTTTGAGTTTGGAAGCAAACTTTTTGAAGAGTTCCTTAATGAAAATCAACATGATTTGAACGCTGAGTTTTTTATTCCAACAGTAGTCAACGAGATTTTAAAATCCAAGATTGCAACTGTAGAGGTATTAAAGTCCAATGCAAAGTGGTTTGGGATTACCTATCAGGAAGACAAAGAAATTGTACAAAACAATATTGAACAATTAAGAATTAACAGGGTATATCCCAATAAACTTTGGTAAAATGAAAATAGAACAATTGAAATATATATTCAACCAATTCAATCATTCAACAAATTTTATAGGTTATAAGGAATTGGCTTCTGGCCATATCAATGATACCTATTTAATTGAGACTTCGCACAAACCATATCTTATACTTCAACGTATAAATCATGAAGTTTTTAAGGATGTTCCGGGTCTTGTTTTAAATAAAGTAAATATTAGCAAACACTTACTGAAAAAGTTGGAGCATTTGCCTGAGGATGAACTGAAACGTCGCGTACTTACGTTTGTTGATACAAAAAAAGGAGACTATTATTATATAGATGACAGCGGAAATTATTGGAATATGATGGTTTATATTGATCATAGCGTAACGTTTGAAACAGTTCATAACGAAGAAGTAGCTTATGAAAGTGGAAAATTATTTGGTGACTTCTTGAATTTAACCAGTGATTTTGATGCGAGTCAATTAACAGAGGTTATTCCAAAATTTCACGACATGTCTTTTAGATTTTCACAATTTGAAGAGGCTTTGAAAGTGGCTTCAACGGAAAGATTAACAAAAGCTAAAAACCTGATTGAAAAAGTGCAGCTTTTAAAAGATGAGATGCACATTATTCAACACCTAAAAGAATCAGGAAAAATTAGATTAAGAGTTACCCATAATGATACAAAAATATCGAATGCACTTTTTGATTTAAACAATAAAGGATTATGCGTAATAGATACGGATACCGTAATGCCAGGTGTTGTTCACTACGATTTTGGCGATGCCATTAGAACAATATGTAACACAGCATCTGAAGATGAAAAAAATTTGGAATTGATAAATTTCAACATGGATTATTATAAAGCATATACCAAAGGTTTTTTAGAAGAAGTAGCATCAGCACTTTCTCCTATTGAAATAAATCATCTTCCATTAGGTGCCAAAACAATGATTTTTATAATGGCCATACGTTTTTTAACAGATTTTTTAAATGGCGATATTTATTATAAAACAGCCTATCCTGACCATAATTATGACCGTTCTAAAAACCAATTAAAGTTGGTGGAGAGTTTTACAGAGAAATTTGGAGAAATGGAAATAAATGATGTTTTGGGAGCTCCCCTCGGAATCATTAAAAAAGAACAACATTTATGAAATATGTAATTACAGGAGGTGCAGGATTTATTGGAAGTCATATTGCAGAATATCTATCTAAAGAAGGGCATGACGTCACAATTTTAGATAGTTTAAGAACAGGTTTCGAAAAAAACCTAAATGGCTTAAATGTGCAATTCGAAAAAGGTGATATAAGAGACGAAAAACTCGTAGAAAAATTAGTGGAAAATGCGAATGGTATATTTCATTTAGCAGCACTTGTAAGTGTTCCTGAATCTTTATTAAGAATTCGGGAATGCATTGATATTAATACTATTGGTACATTGAACATATTGGGAGCTGCGAAAAACAATCTAGGTTGTAAAGTAGTACTTTCAACATCCGCAGCAAATTACGGAGATAATCCCATTCTGCCAAAAGTTGAAACTATGGCTCCAGAGCCGATGACACCCTATGCAATTACAAAATTAGATGGAGAATATTATTTAAAAATGTATACGGATCAATATAAGGTTCCATCAGCATCGTTGCGATATTTTAATGTTTTTGGACCACGTCAAAATCCTAAATCTGCTTATGCAGCAGCAGTGCCAATTTTCATTAATAATGCACTTCAAAATAAACCAATTACAATTTATGGAGATGGTTCACAAACGCGTGATTTTATTTATGTGAAAGACGTTGTTAAAGCAAATATTTTAGCATCTCAAATAGGAGATGGAACTTATAATGTTGCACTTGGGCATAGTACTTCTATCATAGATTTAGCGGTTAAAATTAAAGAAATTACAAATTCAAAATCAGATATAGTATTTCTCGATGAGCGCCCGGGCGATATAAAGCATTCAAAAGCCGATCCATCTAAATTTAATCGATTAGGTTTTAAACCACAATATACTATTGAGAAAGCTTTAGAAGAAACCATTGAATTTTATCATCAGGAATTAAAGAATAAAATTTGCCAACATTTAAAATTTAAAATATGATGTCACAAACAACCACTAAAAATAATTTTGTACCCATTGCAATTATAGCAGGTCTATTTTTCATATTTGGATTTGTAACTTGGATAAATGGCGCTTTAATTCCATTTATGAAAACGATTAATGAATTGACTGATGCTCAATCCTACTTGGTAGCCTCAGCGTCTTATATTTCCTTTGTAGTCATGGCGTTGCCAGCCTCTTATATTTTAAATAAAATTGGGTATAGAAAAGGAATGTCATTAGGTTTATTTATTATGGCAATTGGTGCTTTGGTTTTTATACCAGCAGCAGAAGCAAGAACCTATTGGGTATTTTTAACAGGAATATTTATACAAGGAGTTGGAATGACTATTTTACAAACAGCTGCAAATCCATACATTACTATCCTCGGCCCTATTGAAAGTGGTGCGAAACGAATTGCTATTATGGGAATTGCCAATAAAACAGCAGGTGCCTTAGGTTCCTTAATTTTTGGAGCTTTATTATTATCTGGAATTGATGAAGTTAAAGAAAAATTAGGAACAGCTTCTGTAGAAGAAAAAAGTCAATTATTAAATACCATGGCAGACAGTGTGTTTACACCATATTTAGTCATGGCGCTTGTATTATTTGTATTGGCTATATTAATTAGAAAAGCACCACTTCCACATGTTGAAGCGGCTCCCATTGAAGAAGAAAAAGAAGGTAAAACAGCAAAAACAAGTATCTTTCAGTTTCCACATTTATGGCTAGGAGTACTTACCTTGTTTGTGTATGTTGGTGCAGAAGTAATTGCAGGAGATACTATAATTTCCTATGGAATTTCATTAGGTTTTCCAGCTGAAGAAGCAAAGTTTTTTACAACATTCACATTATTGGCGATGGTTGCAACCTACGCTTTAGGTGTTTTCTTAATTCCGAAATATATAAAACAAGGAATGGCACTCAAAGTAAGTGCAGTTTTAGGAATAATATTTAGTACTTGTATTTTAATGACCTCAGGATTTACCTCTATTTTATTTGTTGCTGCTTTAGGTATTGCTAATGCGCTAGTTTGGCCAGCTGTATGGCCTTTAACATTAGAAGGATTAGGAAAATTCACCAAAACGGGTTCAGCGCTTTTAATTATGGCAATTTCCGGAGGTGCCATTATTCCTCCTTTGTATGGAAGATTGGTGGATTCCAATAAACACGAATTAATTGTTAGTGGTATTCAGGAAGCCGACGCGTTAGCAACAGCTGCTACAAGTAGTTACTGGATATTGATTCCTTGTTATGCAATCATCTTGTTTTTTGCTATTTGGGGGCATAACTACAAAAGTTGGACGAGAAAATATCAGTAAAATAGGATATAAATTCAATAAATATATTAGAAATAGAACATCATCGTATATTAGAAAAATGGACAAAATCTATAAATGGGGAATTATTGGATGTGGAAGTGTTACAGAACTTAAAAGCGGTCCGGCATACCAAAAAGTAGAAGGATTTCAATTGCACGCCGTAATGCGTAGGGATATTGAAAAAGCAAAAGATTATGCAGTTAGGCATGCTGTTCCTAAGTTTTATGGAGATGCAGATGATTTAATAAATGATCCTGAAATTGATGCTGTATATATTGCAACGCCGCCAGATTCACATACGTACTATGCATTAAAAGTTGCCGAAGCTGGAAAAATATGTTGTATTGAAAAACCAATGGCGCCAACTTATGAAGAATGTGTGCTCATTAACAACCTATTTGAGGAAAAAAAAATCCCTTTGTTTGTTGCTTATTACAGACGGTCACTTCCGCGATTTGAACAGGTTAAGTCTTGGATTGAACAAAAGAAAATAGGAGCGGTAAGACACATCAATTGGCATCTTAGCAAGCCTGCGAATTCAATCGATTTGTCTAAAATATACAACTGGCGTACTGATGCCAAAATTGCTTATGGTGGCTATTTTGATGATTTGGCATCCCATGGCATAGATTTATTTATTCACTTATTGGGTAGTATAGATAAAGCAAATGGGATTGCTGTTAACCAGCAAGATTTATATACGTCTATGGACTCGGTCACAGGAAATTGGGTTCATAAATCGGCAATTACTGGCTCGGGTAGTTGGAATTTTGGGGCTAAAAACAGAGAAGACCATGTCCAGATTTATGGAGATAAGGGAAAAATAAGTTTCTCAATTTTTGATGAAGTTCCTTTGGTTTTAGAGCAAGAGTC
>JAAFHC010000142.1 GCA_010906935.1 Gelidibacter sp. | reverse complement strand
ATATTTCTATCACTGCTGCCGCTGAATATATGCTGGATGCCAATTTTGACCATCTGCTTAAAACAGAAAAATTGCGTACGTTAAAAGACAATTATATTTTGGTAGAACTGTCTTTTCTCAGTGCTCCAGTTCATTTATATGAAACCCTTTTCAATATTCAGATTGCGGGCTACAAACCAGTTTTAGCGCATCCTGAAAGGTATTCTTATTATCATAAAGACTTTGCAGCCTATAAAAAACTTAAAGCTGCGGGATGTTTGTTTCAACTAAACTTGCTTTCCCTTTCCAATTATTACGGATCCTCTGTCAATGCCGTTTCACAGGAGCTTTTAAAACAACAAATGATTGATTTTGCAGGTACTGATACACACAAACACCATCATTTAGATTTTCTGGAAAAGGATGTTGATTCGAAGGTTTTAAAACTTATTGCGCCTGTGCTGAAGGCGAATGCTTTTTTTGGGAGTAGGTAAATTGGTTATAGGTTATAGGTTATAGGTTATAGGTTAAACGTTATTGGTTATACGTTTATAAGTTAAAAAAGGTCTTCGACAAGCTGTGATAAACAAGAAACAGGTTGCCGCGTTGGCAATTTCTCCTTAACGTTGATTCCAGTTTTACACACCCCTACCCCAAGAGAGGGAATTTGCTTCGTTTAGCCTTGAGCTTTGAGCTTTGAGCTTTCAACCTGCCTCCGGAAGGCAAGCTTTGAGCCTTGAGCCTTGATCCTTGAGCTTTTAGCCTTGAGCTTTTAGCTTTTAGCTTTGAGCCTTAAACCTATTTAGTAAACAACTTTTTATACCAAGGTTTTTTGGCTCCCTCTTTGTAGTAGGTATACCCATAGCCGTAACCGTAGCCATAACCTCTTTCAAGATCGGTGCTGTTTATAAGCACAGCCATATTTGGCAATCGTTTATCTTCATACATCATTTTTGGAATCGACAATAGGCGTTTGTCCAAATAATTGGCTCGAACCACATAGATAAACATATCTGCCAAATGGCTTAACAATAAGGTATCTGTCACTAAATTCACCGGAGCCGTATCTACAATCACATAATCATAGTGTTGTTTTCCATAGGCCAATACTTCTTCAAACCTGCCGTTCATCAATAATTCGGAAGGATTTGGCGGTATTAAGCTGGAACTGATAAAATCGAAATTCAATGCGTTTACCGATTCAATAATGTCAGTTACCTTCATCGTATCATCCATCAAATAATGGGTCAATCCTTTTTCATACTTTAAGTCCAGATAATCCCCAATTTTCGGTTTTCTGATGTCGGCACCAATCAGCAATACCTTCTTGTCGGTTAAAGACAATACAGCCGCTAAATTGATGGACACAAAAGTTTTTCCTTCCCCACTCACCGTTGAAGTGATGAAAATTGTTTTTCCACCGTCTTTAACACTGGTGAGCATAAAATTAAGATTGGTTCTCAGCAACCTGAAAGATTCGGCAATACTGCTTCTGTCGCTATCCGATACCACAATTTTAGTTTCTAAATTTGATTTTGGAATATCTCCTAAAATCGGTGCTTTTACCATAGCCTCCACCTCTTTTCGGGTGTGTATTTTGTTATCAAGCAAGGCAAGGATATAAATGACCCCAAACGGAATGAGCAAGCCCAACAATAAGGCTGCCAAATAAATGATATTGCGTTTTGGAGCCACGGGTGTATTGCTGCCGTAAGCAGTATCTATAATTTTAGCGCTTGGCAAAGTTACTGCCATTGTAATGGCATTTTCCTCGCGTTTTTGCAGCAAATACAGGTAAATTGTTTCCATAATTTGTTGCTGGCGCTGCATGTCCCTAAACATTCTTTCCTGCTGTGGCACTTCAGAAATTGTTGAAGCAAATTTTGATTGCTGGCCTTTAATGGCATTTAAGGAAATTTTTAGGGCTGCTTTTGAATTTTTCAGGCTTTGTTTGATGCTTTCCTCCAAGTTTTTTATTTGTCCGTTTAAATTTACGATCACCGGATTTATTTCGCTTGAACCTTTCAGAATGCGGTTTCGCTCCAAGACCAATTGGTTGTATTTTTCGGTATTACCATCAACAGAAGCATCGCCAATGCCTAAATTGGCAGGAATCAAATCTCCCGGATTGGCATTCACGTAGTCACTCACATATTCCGCTAATTTTAACTGGGTATTTAGTTCCAATACTTCTTTTTCCACCAAAGATTTTGACTGGACTGCCAAACCCGCTTCCGTAGCCAAATCTGTTAATTGATTCGATCTTTTAAATTGCTCTGCCCCTTTTTCTACACTCGACAATTCTTCATTGACGATTAAAATACGTTGGTTGATAAAATCATTGGTATTTTTGGCCGTTAAATTTTTGTCCTCCACCGCATCATTGTTGTATTGTGCGACCAAGTTGTCGAGTATTTCAATGGCTTTGGGCTTTACGGGATCGGTTAAGCTTAGTTGCAATACGCTTGCCTGTTTGCTTACCGGTTGAATTTGCAGTGCATTTCTATACCTGTTTACCACGCTTTCAAAAGGAACAATTTTGATGATGACCTCTTCATTGTCCTTAAATTTCCCAGTTGTTAAAGGCGTTATGGTTAATTCCCCATAACTTGTTTTTATCAATTCCCCAAAATTGTGGTTTTTAGATTTTTTCCCTGCCGCATCTTTTAATATAAAGGTTGACGAAGAGGTTGTACTCACCGCAAACATGGTGTCTAATTTGTGAAAAACCGAATCGGGCGAGAAGAAATTGATTTTTACCGGTGCATTGCCCCGAAACAACTCCGACTCTATGACATTTCCCTGTATGTAAAACTCGACGTTGGTCCTTAATGATTTCACCACACTTTCTGCCAGCGATTTGGATTTTAACAATTCTATTTCATTGTCTAAAACTGCTTTGGAACTTCCAAACATTCCCAAATCCTGAAAAGCGGACAATTCAGAGGCCAATCCACCCGAATTTTTATCGTCCACTAAAATGGTGGTAGCAACTGTATATTGATTTGTTGAGTATCTTAAATAGAAAAAAGCTCCTATTAAGGCCACTGCAATACCCAACACAAACCATTTCCAATGAAAAAGGTAGTTTTCGAGCTGCTCACGCAGGTTGATGGATTCGTCGTTGTCGTTTATGGGGTTGAACTGATTGTTGTCTTGCATAAAGGGTGATTTGTTATCGTATAAGTATTGCTACTATGGAAATTAAAAATGAAATAGCGGTTAAAAATATTCCTGTGTTTGCGCCAACTGCCGAAGAATTTATCTTGGATTTGTTGGGCTCCACAATCAACACATCATTTTGTGCCAAATAAAAATAAGGGGAATTTAACATTTCTTTGCTAGTTAAATCAATATCCACAAAAGTTCTTTTGCCGCCTTGCTCTCTAATCAACACCACCGTTTTTCGTTTGCCTTGAATGGTTAAATCGCCCGCGAGTCCGATAGCCTCCAAAATGGAAATACGTTCGTTGGGTACCGGATAGGTTCCTGGTGCGTTCACTTCACCTAAAACAGTTACCTTAAAGTTTGTTAACCTGATATTTACTATGGGATTTTTGATGTACACTGCCAACGCCTCGGTTAAATTGTTGGTCATTTCTTTGTTGGTATGGCCTTCAGCCTTTATTTTTCCAAGCACTGGAAAATTTATTTCACCGTCGGAATCCACCAAATAGGTCAATGGTTTTGCACTGGCAACTGTATTTCCAATAATTGGTGTTTCATACAAATTAAACGGCAGTGCCGCTTCGGCATCAATGGCTGATACGTTGATGGCTAAAATATCGCCCTGTTGCATTTTTGGTTCTACCTTTACAATGTTTTCCATGGCTGTAACTCCTTCCGAATCCTGCAAATACAGCATTTCCTTTTTAGCGACACAAGATCCCATACTTATCAAAAGCACTAAAGAGATCCCCAATTTTAACCTGTTTTTCATCTTAACTATTTTAAATTATGTCGACTGATTTACGGTCGAATTTTTCATATATGGAATTGTTTGAAAGAAACTCCGGCACAATTTGTTTCATTTTTGAAACGGTGTGTTCACAATTCAGTTCCCGGTTGGAAACGCACAATTCATTTATTTGTTGTTCAATTTCCTTTGCATCTAGGGTTTTTGCCTTGGCAATCATAATTTTTTGGTGGTGGGTAGGGATACAATTTTCGCCATCGCCTAGCAATTCTTCGTATATTTTTTCTCCGGGCCGCAATCCGGTAATTTCTATATTGATGTCCTGCGGAAATTTCAGATTCGACAAATGGATCATATTCAATGCCAGGTCGTAAATTTTTATGGGCGTTCCCATATCAAACACAAATATTTCGCCACCCTTTCCCATCACACCGGCTTCCAAAACCAACTGACAAGCTTCGGGAATGGTCATAAAATAACGCATAATGTCTTTATGGGTTAAGGTGATGGGACCGCCGTTTTTAATTTGTGTTTTAAACAACGGAATTACCGATCCGCTTGAACCCAATACATTCCCAAAACGGGTGGTGATAAATTTTGAAGTTCCGTTGGCTTGCAAACTCGAGATGTACATTTCGGCGATGCGTTTGGTGGCGCCCATGACATTTGTGGGGTTTACCGCTTTATCGGTAGAGACCATCACAAATTTTTTCGCCTGGTGTTTTACCACCAAATCTGCAATAATTTTGGTGCCAAACACATTCACCTGAACGGCCTCGTAGGGATTCTCCTCCATAAAAGGCACGTGTTTGTATGCAGCGGCATGAAATACCATTTCGGGCTTGAATTTTTCAAAAATGGAATCCATCCGTTTTTCATTTCTCACATCGGCAACAATACAAGTAATATTTTTATTTTTTTTATAGTTGAAATACTGTTGAAGGTCGTATAAATTAGATTCGGCCTGGTCAATAAGTATTAAATGCTTATAGTTAAAATTTGCCAACTGACGGGATATTTCACTCCCAATAGAACCGGCAGCTCCCGTGATTATCACTACTTTGTCACTAAATTCCTTTTGCAGTTCGGCGCTGTCCAATTCAATCACCGATCTTCCCAACAAATCTTCAATATTCAGCGATTTAATTTGTGAGGGCATCAATTGAGGCGAATTTATCCACGTTTTGGCGGGCGGCACAATTTTAACTTTTACGGAAAGCAATGCCAAATGCGCCACTATTTCAATAAGCCTGGTTTGTTTTATTTGCTGCATGGCAATAATTACCTGTGTTATATTTTTAGCGGTAATAAATTCCTGCGTTATGTCAATCGGATTGTATATGGTTACCGCATTTAAACTTTTTCCCTGCTTGCGCACATCATCATCCATAAAACCAACAATCTCAGCGTTGTTTGCTTTGTCATTTTTTAAAACCGAATAGGTCAACAATCCCGCTTCCCCCGCTCCGTAAATCAATATCCGAGGCCCCCTTTTAAAACTGGAAAACAGAATATCGTAAAAAATCTTAAAAAAAAACCGAAGTCCGGTTAAAACAAAAACATTCAGCAAAAAATGGATGACCACCACTGACAACGGAAAATTTAAGTTTTCATTCCAGTTCAAATAATTGCTGAACAAAGAAATTGCCGTCAATAATCCCAAGATAAAAAGACTTGCAAAACCAACTTTTATGGCATCTCTAACTCCGGTATGCCTTATAATTCCTTGGTGGGAACGTATTAATAAAAAACTAAATACGGAAACAGTTATTAAAACGGGAAGTTGAATTTTAAGCAGCGCCCCATCAAGGGAATACACAAAATTAAAAAGAATTAAATGGGCCAATATAAAATTATTGACTACCCAATATAAATCAATCGCCAAAACCAACCAACTTGGAGCGCTTCTGATAAAAAATTGTTTGCGTAACTTTCTTAACATCTTTTCCTGCTTTAATTCCCGTAACGGTCAAAATCCTTTAATTTGAAGACTTCTAAACCCGGTTATGCCCCTGCAATTTCTTTATTCTTTCTCCCGATTTTGAGATGTTGGAATTTTTGATTTAAGTTCAATAATTATTGGGGTTTGGTGAATTTAACTTTTTTATTTTGCAAATATAATGCATTTTTGGATAGGACAAATCATTTTAGGACACAGAATTCACTAAGGTATTGGTTGTTGGTGAATTACGATTTACGATTTATGAATTATGAATTATGAATTACGATTTACGATTGACGAATTATGAATTACGATTGACGATTTACGAATTTTTGATTTTTATTTATTTTCAACTTTAGTACGGACAGTGCGAGCGGTGTGTTTATTTGAACAGTATCAAAAAAGTTTGTCCAATAATTTTAAGATCTCCAAAAAAAGTGTGGCGATCATAATAGTCGAGGTTCAATTTTACCTTATCGGGAAAAAGAACCGTGTCGTTATAGTGCAAAGGGTTTTGTTGCTGCTGCAACACCGCTTCTTCATTGGCGTATTTTATGGCTGCCAAACTTGTTAATCCGGGTTTTA
>JAAFHC010000141.1 GCA_010906935.1 Gelidibacter sp. | reverse complement strand
TGCTATGCGCATAGGAATGATTTTAGACAAAACGTTTCCGCCCGATCCTAGGGTGGAAAATGAAGCAATTTCACTTATTAATAATGGGCATGACGTTTTTTTGTTTTGTTTAAAATATAATAAAGAATCTGAAAGTCAAGTTATTAATGAAATTCAAGTCAAAAAATACGCCTCCAATAAATTAACCTATAAGCTTTCGGCATTGGCTTACACATTTCCTTTTTACACGGAAATAATGTCGAAAAAAATAAAACATTTTTTAAATGTAAATAAAATTGAAGCCATTCATATTCATGACATGAGAATTGCAGCTGCGGTTTTTAAGGCAAATAAAACACTGAAATTACCAACAGTATTGGACTTGCATGACAATATGCCAGAAATCATGAAATTGTATGCGCATCTCCAAAAATTTCCGGGAAAACAATTGATTTCCCCAAAAAAATGGAAACAAAAAGAAGAGGAATTTATAAATAAGGCAACTAAAATTATTACAGTTTCTCAAGAATTTATAGAGGAAGTTGTAGGTCGCACCCAAATTTCAAGAGATAAAATTGTGTTGGTTCCAAATACGGTGCATAGGTCGTTTTATGAAGATGCCGTAATTGATAATTTGGTTCTGGATACTTACAAAAACGATTTTGTTATTTTGTATTTGGGAGATACAGGATTGCGTAGAGGCTTGCAAACGGCCATTGAATCATTATCGATTTTAAAGGAAAAAATTCCAAATGTAAAGTTGGTGATTGTCGGGATTAGTTCTACTGACCCCATTTTGAAACAACAAGTAACCGACTTAAAGCTAGAAAATCAGGTTGATTTTCTAGGTTGGCAAAATGTAAGTTTATTTCCGTCTTACATTGTGGCAAGCTCCGTTTGTATTTCACCGTTACTCAGAAATATTCAACACGATGTGGCTTACGCAAACAAACTTTTTCAATATATGAGTTTTGCAAAACCTGTTTTGGTCAGTGATGCCATTGCACAAAAAAATTTGATAGAAAAAACAAATTCCGGTTTGGTGCATTTAGAGAAAAATTCGCAAGATTTTGCAGATAAAGTGTTGCAATTATATGCGAATCAGTCTTTAAGAGATCGTTTGGGACAAAATGGGAAACAATTTGTGCAAGAAGAATTTTGCTGGGAAAAAACTTCAGAAAAATTAATAGCTTTGTATGCCAACCTTTAATTAATGAAAAAAGCGCTTATCATAACCTATTATTGGCCTCCGGCAGGAGGTTCAGGTGTGCAGCGTTGGCTTAAATTTGTGAAATATTTTCGTGATTTTGGTATTGAACCCGTTGTTTATACTGTTGAAAATCCCAATTATCCAATTTTAGACGAATCGCTGGCTAAAGAAATTCCAGACGGCATTACAATTTTAAAACAACCCATTTGGGAACCCAATAATTTGTTTGCTTTCTTCGGAAAAAAGAAAACGGAAAGTGCCGGATTTTTAAATCCGAATCCTTCATTATTTGGAAAAATGCTGCAATATATTCGCGCAAATTATTTTATTCCAGATGCCCGTAAATTCTGGGTAAAACCATCGACTAACTATTTAAAAAATTATTTGAAATTAAACAAAATTGATGTTATTATTACTACAGGTCCGCCACACAGTATGCACCTTATTGGTCTAAATTTAAAGAAGGAATTGAACATAAAGTGGATTGCCGATTTTAGAGATCCGTGGACAGAAATTGATTATTTTCAACAATTGCCTTTGACTAAAAAAGCCATTGAAAAACACCATTTTTTGGAAAATGAGGTGTTGAAAAATGCAGATGCAGTTTTGGTTGTCGGTAAAACCATGCAAGAGAATTTCAGTCCGTTTAACAGCCAATTAATCACAGTAACAAACGGTTTTGATGAGGAGTTTGCAGATACTATTATTGAATTGGACTCAAAATTTACGGTAACCCATATTGGGTTGATGAATGCCGATAGGAATCCGAAAATGTTGTGGGAAGTTTTAGCAGAAATTATTTCTGAAAATGCTGAATTTGCTGCAGATTTTGAATTGAAGTTGATAGGAAAGACTGATGCTTCAGTAATATATGATATTTCAAAACACCAACTTACCAAAAATGTTCAGATTATTGATTATGTGACTCATGATAAAGTTGTGGAATTTCAGAAAAAATCGCAGGTATTGTTGCTCATTGTAAATAATGTGCCAAGTGCTAAAGGCATCATCACAGGGAAAATATTTGAATATTTAATGGCCAAACGTCCAATTTTGGCAATCGCGCCAACAAATGGCGATTTGGCTGAAATTATAAAAGAAACAAATGGTGGTTTGGTTGTTGATTTTGATAATAATCAAGCTTTAAAATTAGCTATGTTAAATTTATATGCTAAATTTAAGCAAGGAAATTTAACGGCAGAATCAAAAAATATTGCCCAATTTCATAGAAAGGAACTGACCAAAAAAGTTTCGGAACTCATACATAAGATCACTTAATGAATAAAATTGTAACCATATTAGGGGCAAGGCCTCAATTTGTAAAAGCGGCTGTATTAAGCAGGATAATCGCCAAATACAAAGATGTTGAAGAGGTGATTGTACATACAGGACAGCATTATGATGCCAATATGAGCGACATATTTTTTGAAGAAATGGACATTCCAAAACCTAAATACAATTTGGCTATTAACGGAATGGGTCATGGCGCAATGACCGGACAAATGCTTATAGAAATTGAGGCGGTTTTAACCAAGGAAAAACCAAATTTGGTATTGGTTTATGGCGATACAAATTCCACTTTGGCTGGTGCATTGGCTGCAAAAAAAATGAATATCAAAGTTGTTCATGTAGAAGCTGGTCTGCGTTGCTATAACATGAAAATGCCTGAAGAAATCAATCGAATTTTAACCGATAGAATTTCCGATTTGTTGCTTTGTCCGACTGATACAGCCGTTGAAAATTTACTAAAGGAAGGGTATATGAATATGCCCGGAAAAATTGTAAAATGTGGAGATATTATGAAAGATGCCGTTGAATTTTACGGCAAAATTTCTGAAGAAAAATCATCCATAATTTCAAGCTTAAGCTTAATTCCGAATGAATTTGTGTTGGCAACCATCCACCGTCAGGAAAACACGGATGATTTGGAGAAACTAAATGAAATTTTTGAAGGATTGGCATTGATAAGCAAAGAAATGCCGGTAATTTTGCCTTTGCATCCTAGAACAAAAGCCATTTTAAATCAGCATCAGTTAACGTACGACATAAAAATAATTGATCCGGTTGGGTATTTTGATATGTTGAATCTGCTAAATAAATGTAATTTGGTGGTTACCGATAGTGGCGGACTCCAAAAAGAAGCGTTTTTCAATAAAAAGCATTGTATTATTGCCAGAGAAGAAACGGAATGGGTAGAGTTGGTAACCAACGGATTTGCGAAAATTGCGGGAAGTGACAAGGAAAAAATGTTAAAGGCATTTAATGATTTTCAAAATTCAGATGCTAATTTTGAGATGGATTTATTCGGAGAAAATGTAGGGGAGAAGATTTATGAAGAAATAATTAAATTGTTGTAATGGGAATTATTTTAAAGCAATCTTTTTTTAATACACTCATTATATTTTTAGGTTTTGGGGTGGGCGGCATCAATGTGCTGTTTTTATATACACATTTTTTGCACGAAGATTATTTCGGGCTTATTACTTTTTTGCTTTCTGCCGCAAATATCATTTTGCCTTTGCTCGTTTTTGGAATGCAAAACACCATCGTTAAGTTTTATTCTTCCTATCAAACTAAAATGGAACAAGATGGTTTTTTAACCACAACGCTCATATTGCCGCTATTTATCATTATTCCATTGGCATTTGCGGGTGCTTTTATCTATGAAAATATTGCGGATTGGATTTCTATGGAAAATCCCATCATCAAAAAATATACGTATCTCATATTTTTGTTGGCCATTTTTATGGGTTATTTTGAGGTTTTTTATTCCTGGACCAAAGTGCAGTTAAATTCTGTTTTCGGAAATTTCATCAAAGAAATATTCCCTCGTATTTGCACAACGGTTTTATTGTTTGCGGTATTTTTTAAATGGCTCACCAATGAACAATTTATTTATGGTGTGGTTATCGTTTATGGAATTAGCACTTTAATGATGATGCTTTATGCTTTTTATGTTTATAAACCAACGTTTAAATTTTCACTCCCTTCAAATTTAAAAGAGATAATTTCTTTCTCGCTTTACATCATCGTCGCAGGATCTGCTGCCGGAGTGCTGTTAGAAATTGACAAGTTTATGATTCCTCAAATGGAACAAATAGCACAGGTTGCCTATTATTCTGTAGGAATTTATATAGCCAGCGTTATTGGGATTCCCACACGTGCCATGCAGCAAATTACAAGTCCAATCACCGCAAAAGACATGAACGATAATAATATTAGCGAAGTTGAAAAACTGTACAAACAAACTTCCATAAATTTATTGGTTATTGGTGGCTTATTTTTTTTATTGATCAATTTAAATATTGCTGATTTATATGAATTAATTAATAAACCCGAATTCACAAAAGGAATATGGGTAGTGTTAATTATTTCCGTTTCAAAACTCATGGAATTGGCTTTGGGAACCGGAAATGCGATTTTGTTAAATTCCAAATACTACAAAATATTTTTTTACTTGTCGCTGGCAATGGCCATAAGTGTCATTTTTTTAAACAAATGGTTGATCGATTTAATAGGAATCAATGGAGCGGCAATTGCAACACTTATTGTGGTTGTGGTGTATAGCTTGCTTAAAATTATTTATTTGAAATCCAAATTGAACATTCAACCTTTTGATGTGAACACCATTAAACTGGCCGTCATTATTTCAGCAATATTCATAGGTTTTTATTTTTGGAATTTTAGCTTTCATCCCATTATCAATATTGGAATTAAAGGTGTAATTATCTCTGTGTTGTATTTTTTACTGATCAATAAATTAAATATTTCAAAAGATATTAATGGTTTTGTGTCTAAATATGTTTCAAAAAATGATTAATACATTATTTGGTTTCAGATATTTTAACTGTTTAGTTGTGAGGTTTTTTTATTTTTGCATTTAACATTTAACATTTAACATTTAACATTTAACATTTAGACTTTCAATATCAAACACAATGATTTATATTCTTCACGTTTTTTATGGAATCGCAATGGCATATTTCGGATTGATTTCTCCCGGAATGCTGAATATGACCGTGCTTAAAATCAGACTTCATGTGGGTAAAACCGAAAGCATAAAATTCGCTTTTGGAGCAGCAGTGATTGTTTTTATTCAGTCTGGCATCGCACTGTTTTTTGCTGAATTTTTTATTGAAAATCCGAAAGTTATTGAGATTTTAAAAACGGCAGGCATTTTTGTATTTTTCATCTTGGCCATTTTTTTCTTCTTTCTGTCCCGAAAAAAAATAGAATCAAAAAGTAAAATCAGTAAAGGAAATTATTTTTTTAAAGGAATGGCGATGTCCTCTGTGAATATGCTGGCGATTCCTTTTTATTTGGGCATTAGTATTTATTTGGGTTCCATCAATAAAATTATCATTGAACAGCCTTACATTTTATTATTTATATCAGGAGCGGCAATTGGTTCATTTTTGCTGTTTTATACCTACATATTTTTTGCGAAAATTATCAGTAAGAGAATTTCATTTATTGCGACAAACATCAATATTATCTTAAGTTTATTATTTTTGTCACTGGGAATTTTTACATTGATAAAACTAATAAGTTAAATTATTTGATACAGAAAAATATAATTATTTATTGGATATGATTGAAGCCATTGAAGAAAACTTAAAAAGAGGAATTCAGCTATTGAATTGCATTTCAGATGAAGAATACAACAATACAACCATTGCGCCCTATTATTCAAGTATTGGAGTTCATATGCGACATATTTTAGATGTTTTTGATTGTGTTTTTGAAGGATTTGCATCTGGCAACATTAATTTAATCAACAGAAAACGAAATGAGTTGGCTGAAAATTATCCGCTACATGGAATCGCTTATTTTCAAGACATTATTCAACGATTAAAATTAATTGAAAAGGAAGATTTTAATAAAATTGTACTTGTAACCGATGATTTGGGATTGGGAATTGTCTCAACAAATTATACGTTGGGCGGTATTTTAATTCAAGCACACAGCCACGCCATTCATCATTTTGCAAGTGTGGGTTATGTGATTTCTCAGCTTGGAATTGCACTTCCGGATGCCGATTTTGGGTTCAATCCAACCACGCCTAAAAAGAATTTATCGCGTTAGAATTTAGATTGTTTATCTTTTTTAAATATTTTTTATAACTGAAATATATAGCCATCAGATCACTTAAATTGGTGTAGTTTCCTATATTTAGTTTCTTGTTTTTTACGCCAATGATATAGACGAGTTTCCAATGATTTTTAATCGATTTTAAAGCCTTAAAATAACTTCCGTTTGAAGCGTCGTAAATATGGGTGGGTTCAGAAATGAT
>JAAFHC010000140.1 GCA_010906935.1 Gelidibacter sp. | reverse complement strand
TGATAACACTTAATGCAGAAGCATCATACTTTGCGCCCGGATTTGTGATGACTTCAATTTTTTCAATAGAACCTGCCGGCAATGATTTTAAAGCTTCAGATTTAGACATTGAGGAAATTTTTCCATTAATCATAACGGTAACATTTCCTTGTCCTCTCAATTTAATTTCTCCATCAGGGTCAACTGAAACGGAAGGAATATTATTTAAAATGTCTGTTGCAGTGCTTCCAGTTGAGGAAATATCTTTAGCTACATTAAAAACAATTTTATTGGATTTAATTTCCACTGTTTTCTTTCCGCCAACAATTTCAACCTCGTTTAAAATTTCTGTATCCAACGCCAATTCAATAACACCTATATTTAAATTACGGGTAATTGCGGAAATGTTCAGATTTTTTGTTTCATAGGATATAAATTCCACAGAAACGCGATAAGTTTCTTTTTCAACATCAATAGAAAAATTACCTTTTTGGTTTGTGATACCTCCAAATTTTATGAGATTGGAATCGATACTTTTAAAAATAATGGTGGCATCTTCCAAAGGTTTTTTTGAAGTGGCATCAATTATTTTTCCGGTAATGGTGTAAGTGGGGTTAGTATTTGATTGGCTAAAACTGAGTATTGGGGTAAATACAATTAGCGTTAATAATAATAGTCTTCTCATAGAAAAAAACTTATTTTAAAATTCATAGCTTTTTTAATCGTTAATTTAACGAATAACATCGTTTTTCATAAGGGTAAAAATACACATTATTGTTAATAAACAACACTTTATCCAATAATAATTACTGTTTGTTATGGAAAACTTAGAATAAAGATCAAAAATATTAGAATATCAGTTTAAAGTAATGCAATTCTTTCAGTAGTTGTTGTGGCGATTTGTAATGAATTCCGTTGAATTTGAAGGCATTTGCGGCTATGATATTTTCTTCATTGTCATCAATAAAAATCGCATTTTCAGGATTGATTTCGAATTTATCAATAATGAGATTGTATATTTTTGCATAAGGTTTGCGCGTTTTTTCTTGTCCGGAAACCACCACGCCATCAAAATATTGAAAAAACGGAAACAATTCCAACGCCAAATCCCATTTTTCGGCGCTCCAGTTTGTAAGCGCATAAACTTTATAGTTCCCTGAAGCTTTTAAGGCTTTGAACAATGCAACATTTTCTGCAATAGGTCCAGAAAACATTTGGTGCCATTCTTTGTAGAATAAGCGAATTAAATCTTCGTGTTCAGGAAATTCTGCGATTTTAACATTTTCAGCTTCTTCAATGGTTCTGCCGCCATCTTGTTCGGCATTCCAAGCACTTGTGCATACATTGTTTAAAAACCACTGCACTTTTTTTTCATTGCCATTAAACACTTTTCTGTACAAATATTCAGGTTTCCAATCTACTAACACGCCTCCTAAATCGAAGATAATGGTATCAATTTTACATTTCATTTTTGGTTTCTTTTTGTCCTTGTTGCATTAAATAGGCTTTAATAAAACCGTCTAAATTGCCATTCAAAACGGCTTCTGCATTTCCTGTTTCATGGCCGGTTCTTACATCTTTCACCAATTTATAGGGGTGTAAAACATAATTTCTAATTTGTGAACCGAATTCAATTTTCATTTTTCCGGCTTCAATATCACTTCTTGCTTCTTGTTGCTTTTTCAATTCAATTTCATACAATTGCGATTTCAGCATTTGCAAGGCACGTTCTCTGTTTTCATGTTGTGAGCGTGTTTCGGAACAAGATAATTGTATGCCTGTCGGTTTGTGAGTAAGCTGCACTTTTGTTTCCACTTTATTTACATTTTGGCCGCCGGCACCACTGGAGCGAGCAGTTATAATTTCAATATCAGCGGGGTTTATTTCAATTTCAATACTGTCATCAACAAGCGGATAAACATAAACCGAAGCAAATGAAGTATGGCGTTTTGCATTGCTGTCGAAAGGAGAAATTCTTACCAATCTGTGCACGCCATTTTCACCTTTTAAATAACCAAAAGCAAATTCGCCTTCAATTTCTATGGTAACCGTTTTAATGCCGGTGACATCGCCTTCCTGAAAATTTAACTCTTTTACTTTATATTTTTTGCTTTCTGCCCACATCAAATACATTCGCATCAACATTTGCGCCCAATCACAACTTTCAGTACCGCCGGCGCCAGCTGTAATTTGTAGCACGGCGCTTAAATTATCGCCTTCATCGGAAAGCATATTTTTAAATTCTAAGTCTTCCAGTAAAGAAATTGTGTTGTCATATTGTTGTTCAACTTCCTTATCGCTCACTTCGCCTTCCGCATAAAAATCCAATAACACGGAAACTTCATCAAAATTGGTTAATATGGAATTAAAATCCTCTACCCATTTTTTTTTGAACCGAAGATTTCTCATCACTATTTCAGCCTCTCTTGGATTGTTCCAAAAAGACGGATTTCCGGTGAGTTCTTCCTCGTTCGAAATTTCAATGGTTTTTTTATCGATTTCAAGGTAAGTTTTTAACCTGCCAATGCGTTCCTGTAATTTATTGATATGTTCGTTTGTAATCATTATTTTGTTTAGAACTACAAAAATACCTTTTCATTTTTAAACTTTGCAAATAAATTTGATTGACTATCATACCAATTAAACTAATAATGCTATTTTTGGTTAAAATATTTTTTCTTCTAAATGGATAGAAATTACACATATCATTAAATTTTATAAAATAAATCTCAAATTAAAATCATGCAAATAAATTTAATAAGCGACACCGTAACCAAGCCAACCAAAGGAATGCTAAAAGCAATGATGGAAGCTGAAGTTGGTGACGATGTTTTTAAAACCGATCCAACAGTTAATAAATTACAGGTAAAAATTGCGAAAATGTTTGGCATGGAAGATGCCTTATTTTTTCCTTCCGGAACTATGGCAAACCAGACAGCGATTAAACTTCACACACAACCAGGTGACAGAATGTTTTGCGACAAATGGGCACATGTGTATAACTTTGAAGGTGGCGGCGCGGCAGCTAATTCAGGAGTAACCTCTCATTTAATTGATGGGGAAAGAGGAATGTTTAAAGCAAAACAATTGTTTGATGCTGTTTCTGGGAGAGCAGACATTCACGTGCCATGGGCAAGTTTGGTTGTTGTTGAAAACACCACCAATAAAGGCGGAGGCGCTTGCTGGGATTATGAAGAATTGTTGAAAATTAAACAAATTTGCACTGATCATAATTTGGCATTCCATTTAGACGGCGCACGCATATTTAATGCTTTGGTCGCTAAAAATGAAACGCCTAAACAATATGGAGAAGTTTTCGACACCATATCGGTTTGTTTGTCAAAAGGTTTGGGCGCTCCGGTTGGTTCTGTGTTGTTAGGTTCTAAACTTCATATTGCAAAGGCATTAAGAATAAGAAAATTGTTTGGTGGTGCTATGCGTCAAGTAGGTTATTTAGCGGCTGCGGGAATTTACGCTTTGGACAACCATATAGACCGTTTGGCAATTGACCATACGCGCGCTAAAGTGATTGGCGTAGCACTTCAAAATTGTAAATTGGTGAAATTTGTTGAACCTATTGAAACCAACATTGTTATTTTTAATGTTGTTGATTCCATCAATGAAGAAGATTTTATGAATCGATTGAAAAAAGCAGGAATTTCATTAATATCAATGGGACAAGGCAAATTGCGCATGGTTACTCATTTGGATTTCACCGAAGAAATGCTTGAAATGGTGGTAAACACCTTAGAGAATATATAACTATAATAAGTACTTAAAGTTGAAAAAGTTTTTTTGAACAATAATCAGGGTTTTATCAAGATGTTTTTGAACCACTTCAAAAAAACGATCATAAAACATTTATAAAAATATAATTTGATAATAACATGAAAACAATTAAATTTATGTTTGTTGTGCTTTTTTTAGCCATAAGCACCACCGGATTTTCGCAATCGGAAATAGAAAAAATATTAACTGAAATTTCTACAGCGCCTTCTGCAGAACGCATAGAAAAATACATCGTTAAATTGGCGAATTTTGGAACGAGACATACGTTGTCCGACACTATTTCTAAAACCAGAGGAATTGGTGCAGCGCGTCGTTGGGTTAAAGTTGCTTTTGAAGAAGTTTCAAAAAATTGCAATAACTGTTTGGAAGTAAGTTATTTGGGCGATTTGGTGAAAGCCGATGGAAGCAGAATTGTTACAGATACCAAAGTAGTCAATGTGATGGCAATTCAGCGAGGAACAACGTATCCAAACCGTTATGTAATTATGTCTGGCGATATAGATTCTCGCGTTTCAGATGCCAATAATTTTACGTCAGATTCGCCCGGTGCAAATGACAACGCTACCGGATTGGCAGGAACTATTGAAGCTGCACGCGTTTTGAGTAAATATAAATTTCCGGTTTCTATTATTTATGTGGGTTTGTCGGGAGAAGAACAAGGTTTGTACGGCGGTAAAATTATGGCAAAATATGCCAAAGAAAATAATTGGGACATTATCGCGGTTTTAAACAATGATATGATTGGAAATATTGAAGGAATTGACGGCGTAATAGATAATAGTACTTTCAGAATTTTTTCTGAAGCTATTTCTGTGCAAACTACCGAAAAAGAGCGTAACAGTATGCGTTTTTATGGCGGTGAAGTGGATGGAACTTCTCGTCAGTTGGCGCGTTATGTGGCTAAATTGACCGAGCAATATATGACCAATTTAAAACCAATTATGATTTACAGACTGGACCGATTTGGAAGAGGCGGCCACCACCGTCCGTTTAATGATGAAGGTTTTACGGGCGTGAGAATTATGGAAACGCATGAAAATTATAACCGCCAACACCAAGATATCAGAGTTGAAAATGGCATTAAATATGGAGATGTGCTTGAAGGGGTAAACTTTGAGTATGCCGCAAAATTAACCGCTGTAAATTGTTTAACATTGGCATCTTTGGCGGCAGCGCCATTGGAACCTAAAAATGTAATGATTGCAGGAGCCGTAGAGCCATCAACCAGATTAAAGTGGGATGAAGTTGCTGATAAAAACAGCATCGGTTATAAAATTTATTGGAGAGACACCACTTCACCACAATGGCAATTTAGCCGATTTGTGGGCAAAAAAACCGATTACACGTTGAAGAATATAGTTATTGATAATTATTTGTTTGGCGTGGTTAGTGTAGGTGAAAATGGCGCAGAAAGTTTGGTTCAGTTTCCAAGAAAATTAATTCCAAGCGGTATGTAATTATTTAGAAAAAAATTCGACTTAACTAAAAAACAGTTAATAAGATGAAAAAAATAGCATTAGTTTTAGTTCTTTTTGCGCTTGCTGTAACCAATTCTTATGCACAATCAATTATTACTAAAAAATCAAAAATGTCAGATAAATTAGAAATTGCCACCTTGGCAAACGGTTGTTTTTGGTGTACTGAAGCCATTTTTCAAAGATTAAACGGGGTAGAAAAAGTAACATCGGGATATTCAGGAGGAAAGGTTAAAAATCCAACCTATAATGAAGTTACTTCCGGAGAAACCGGACATGCAGAGGTTATTCAAATTCAATTTGATCCTGCAGTCATCACTTTTCAGAAAATTTTGGAGGTATTTTTTGCCACGCATGACCCAACAACTTTAAATAGACAAGGTTATGATGTTGGCACCCAATACCGTTCCGCCATATTTTACCATACAACAGCGCAAAAGGAAACTGCCGAAGCATTTATTAAATCATTAACTGAAGCCAAAGTTTTTGATAAAAAGATTGTCACGGAAATTACTGCATTAGATGTTTTTTATGATGCGGAAGCCTATCATCAAAATTATTACAATAACAACAAAAACCAAGGTTATTGTGTGGCGGTTATCAACCCAAAATTGGATAAATTCATCAAAAAATATAAGGATAGGTTAAAGAAATAATTTAATATTATATTGGAAATGAAATAATTAGGTATGCCTAAAAAATATAAAGTACTTTTATTAAGTATTCTTTTTGATGGGGTAGGAATGCTTTCTTTCGCAATTCCGTTTATTGGGGAGTTTTCGGATGTTGTATGGGCGCCTTTATCGGCTTTTCTGATTTACAAAATGTATGGGGGAATTTTGGGAAAAGGAGTGGGAATTATTTCATTTGTTGAAGAAATGGGTATTTTCGGAACCGATTTTATGCCAACATTTACCTTAACGTGGATTTACAAATACCTCATAAAAAAGGATAAGTAGCTTAGGCTTCTTTAAAAAATCGTTTAAAACCCATTCTTGACAGCGTTTTTTTCGAAAATGCAGAAAAGAATTTATATTGTCCAAAAAGAAATCCCACCAATGGTAAAGTGAATTGATAAATCAAAAAGATCAACACAATTCTAACCGGCCAAAACAACCAAGGGTTTGTAGTTTCTTTGTCTAAACCTATAAATTCAGTTACCGGTTTAGCAACCCAGGCAGCAAAAGAACCATTTACAGAAAAAACGATAATGATTAAGAGAACTTGAAAGTTTGAAGTCAATCCCCAGCGCTTTTTTAATTTTTCCATTTTTTT
>JAAFHC010000139.1 GCA_010906935.1 Gelidibacter sp. | reverse complement strand
GGTTATTAGATTTGTATAACCAAGCAAGCCGTTTTTTTAGGTGGGTTCTGGTCTCCACCTTTTTTTATGATGTGGTAATATTTTCGATTTTTTCTAATGATTAATCATTCATATAACCACACTGTAAAGGTGTAGTGTTTCATGAAAGGATGTGTTACATAATTTTACGAATAAGTTATATGATTCACACATTTCAATAATTGATTGCATTCTCAATGTCAAACAATATTTTTTTGTTGTGTTTGTTCTTTTGTTCGCCTAGGATATATTTCTCAATTGTTAGTCTGGCCATCAGGTAACTTACGGTTGATTCTGCACCTTGGTTAAGGTTTACAGAATTTTCTTCCAGTCCATCATAACAACCACCGGTGCAAGGGTTATAAATAATCTGATTCAGGTGATTGCTTCCTAAAAACCAATTAAAAGATATTTCCATATTTAATCGGTAAGTTTCTTCTTTAAACACCTTATAGAATTTACGCAAAGCAAGAATTGTATAAGCGACATCAATTGGCTGTTCACCTCCTATAGGTGTGATGTTTAATTTTTCTTTGGTTTCTAACCAGTTTTTGTTTGAAATTACTTTTATCTTATTTTTTCTGAAGGTCTTCGAAAGAAGAAAATCAAAAGAAGATTTTGCAATTTTTTGATAGGAGATTTCACCTGTAACTAACCACGCACACAGCAATGCCTCTGGCAAAACACTATTTGCATAGGTTAAATAACTCTCGAACCATTGCCATTCATTGCTAGATTCGTGGCGATACATTTGAACCAATCGATCTGCAAGTTTTTTAATTAAGGCAGTGTTTTGTTGCGAGCTATTTTTTTTATTTCTAAAATACAATCCTTTTATGGCAAATGCCATTGCACGTGTAGAATGAATGTTGTCTATATTTATCAATACATGTTGTATCGTTAATTCTGCATCCGTAGCAAGAGTTTGAAATTCTTTTGGCAGTAAAGAACTTATGGAAATTAAATAACCCAATGCCCAAATTGCTCTTCCATTTGCATCTTCAAGGTTGGTCTCATTGTTTTGTGGTGTAAAAATTCTATGTTCATCGACATAATTTAAAAAACCATCTTCAGATTGCAGACAATATTTTATGAAGTTATAATAAATACGAATGTATTCTAAATCAGTTACATTATTTGTTAATTCATAATGCTGACACATAGCAATAAGTGCCCTTGCATTGTCATCTAACGTATATCCTGAATCAATATCGGGCTGATTGATTTTGGAAAATTGAATCATTCCAAAACCGGTAGTCAGTTTTTTAAAATGCTTAAGGTTAATGACAGGTAAATTATACTGTAACGAAATACGTTCATCGACCAATTTTTCAAATAACTTGGCATGTGCTATGGCAGAATTTTCCCATACTGTTGAAGCTATTTTATGCAAGGTATTTATGCCAATATTTTTTCTTAATTGATCGTCGTTAAGCAGTTTGATGATGGCAGTGGCCAATTGGCTGGAGTTACGAAAATCAAAAATAATTCCTGTCTCGTCGGTCAACATTTCCTTTGCATGCGGTATTGGTGTGGAAATGATAGGGCAGCCACAACTCATGGCGTAAACAAATGTACCGCTTACAGCCTGATTTGGATCATTGGCGGTAAACAGATAAATATCTGAAAGTTGCAGATATTCGAGTAATTCAGGTAATTTTAGATACTTGTTAACAAATCTCACATGGTTTTGAAGGGAAAGTTCCACTACTTTTTGCTCAAGCATTTCACGATATTTTTCGCCTTCTTTTTTTACCACTTCTGGATGGGTTTTTCCAAGAACCAAAAACATTGTTTCCGGGCACTGTTTAATTATGGCGGGTAATGCATCTAATGTTGTCCCAATATCTTTTCCTGAACTTAACAAACCAAATGTGGACAGCACTTTTTTACCCCTTAATTTATACTTCAGTTTTAAAATAGTCTTGTTTAATCGTGAAACTAAGTGGGTTCCATGGGGAATTACCTCTATTTTTTTTGACGCCACATTATAATCTTGTATTAATATTTCAGCTGAAGTATTTGTCATTACAATGATTGATTTGCAGGCATCCGCAATTTTTTGCACTTTTTCTTTTAAAAGTTTATTAGGGTGGGGCAGTACCGAATGAAAAACAATAACAACCGGTTTTGACAGCGCTATCAAAAATTGATGAAATGCTTGTTCCTGCGAACTAAAAAAGCCAAATTCATGCTGAATCAAAACGGTTTTAATACGATGATCTTTATTTATGGCATAGGCCAATTTTTCATAATCTGTAGCCAATGATGTTTTTAGGGTATATTTTACTTCATCCGGGTAAGAATAAGTGTCACCATTTGATTCCAACGCACAAACTTTTATGGAGAATGAATTGCTGAATTTATTGTTTAATGCTTTTATTAAATCCTGTGAATACGTGGCTATGCCACATTCCCTTGGCGGATAGGAGGTAATGAATAACATTTCAGATAGATTATTCATGTTTGGGTTCGGATTTTGTTGCATGCTTTTTGGGTTTTTCATGGGTGAATGGTTTATGAATCAATAAGAAATCGATTTCCTAGCGGAAATGTCGTTTGATGTACAAACAATCTTAGATCCTGTACTGTTTTTTACCAACTTGATATCAAGGTAAAATGAAAATGCCCGTCAGGGTAACTCAAACGCAGTAGTATAAATTTAGGGTACTTTATATACATTATTTCAACAAAATACCTGACAGGGCAAATTTCAACATGCAAATTTTATGATAGTAATTCCAGTTTTACTAGCGTTAACTATTTTTTAACTTGTTCTGTAACTTGGTTTTTAACTTGTTCTTTAACTTGTTCTGCTTTGTGCATGTTTTTTTTCGCAAAGTCAGTAACTTCAGTCTTCATTTTTTCAAATTTTTTATTGGCCATGTCCATATTCTTACTGAATTTCTTCTCCAGTTTTTTTTCATAGTTTTTGCCTTTTTTGACAATTTTTTTTCTGGTGTTCGAACCTTTTGACGGAGCAAATAAAAGACCTGCAATTGCACCTGCTGCAACGCCTGCCAATAAACCTAATAATACTTTTCCTGAACTCATAATTTTTTATTTTAGAATATGATTAAACATAATTGTTATCTTACAAATTTGAGGTTCTTAATATTGAAAAGTGTTACATAATTTAAGGAAAGAGTTACATGATTCACAGATTATCCATGAGTTTGTACTTGTTGATTTTTTATTAAACAAATTGTTTTTATACATTTTTTTCAATGGTGTAAAATGGAAACAAGTGTTAGTATTATTAACACTTCTTGGGAAGTGGGCTGCGTTTATTTAGCTTAAACGAGCCGGCGAAAAATGTAATTTTAGGGGAAATTAAGATTTTTCCCCTGTCATTGAAGTTTTATTGGATGAAGCCTACTTCTTATTGGTTTGAGGAGAATTTTTAAGAACATTCAACAGTTCCTTGAGATCAATAGTGGCGTAAGTAGAGGAGTAATCTGACATAGCATAAGGGATAATCAGATCATCGTTATGAATAATGGAACCACATGAATAAATAACATTTGGCACATAACCTTCTCTTTCCGATTCATTTGGCCCCATCAAAGGTTCGGTTAACCTCCCAATCTCAATTTCTGGGTTGTCAAGTTCATACAATGAAGCACCTAAAGTATATTCTCTCATGGAACCTACCGCATGGGTAATCACCAGCCAACCGTCTTTCGTCTCAATTGGGGAACCGGCATTGCCAATTTGCACAAGTTCCCAAGGATATTTGGGTTGTTGTATCATTTTAGCATTGTTCCAAATATTGATTTTATCTGAATATGCGATATAATTATTAACCCCGTCAATACGGCAAAGCATCGCAAACTTTCCGTTAATTTTTCTTGGAAACAAGGCCATTCCCTTATTACGGGCAATCTCGCCATTCATAGGCAATATCTTAAAATTATAAAAGTCGGTTGTACATATTAACTTAGGAAGAATGGTCATACCATCGTACGCGGTGTAAGTGGCATAATAGGTTATTTCTCCATTGTCATCGGTGAATTTAACAAACCGAGCATCTTCAATACCTTTTTTTTCTGTTGCGGAGATTGGAAAAATAACCCTTTCTGAAATGGCTGAATCAATTGAAAAATGAATCTCGTAGTGTGCGGAAGCCACCCATAACATTTGATTTATAATTTTAATCTGATCTTCTTTAATTTTAGGGTCTTTAATGGCTATTTCAAGTCTCTTTGTCAATTCTTCATAGGTAAAATTATCGTCCAACTGGTCTAAAATAAAAGCAGGAGAAATAGTTTTGTGCGGATCTTGTGTTTTATCTTTTATGTCTAAGACAGCAGTAGGAATTACATTTCCAGAGATCACATTTCCAGAGTCTTGCATTTCATCGGGGTTATCTATAATTGCAGGTGGAATAATAGTTTTATGGTCTTGCATTTCGTTCAGTTTATCCTGAAAACTTTTTTTATCGTAAACTGTCTGTATAATTTTATCAGCCTCGGCAAGCATTTTACCAACCGGTTCAATACTCAGGTTATTATTTTTGTCAAGAATTCCTGTGCGGAAAACAACAGAAGAAATATGCCCTTCACCTGTAGCCCGGAAACTGAAAATCACCCTTTTCTCTTTAGTTCTCAATTCTGACTGATCTGGATGTTCCATAGCGGACGGATTAAAAAAAGCAGCGGATTCAATGGAATATTCCATGGTAAAATACGACCCTATAAGCGCTTTCTGATTCATGCTAAGATCTTCTTCATTAACTTCAATCTTATCAAAAATGGGAGCCAGTTTATTAAAATGGTTCTCAAATATTCGCGAAATATTTCTGTGTCTCCGTGAATAGCCTCTCAGTAACTGGCTCATGGCCGTCTTTACTTCTTTTTCAGGCATTGCCAATACTTGTTTTATGATATCTGCCGATCTTTCGTCATTTAATTGTAGAAATCGGGCGATTACTCTGGAAGGATCTGGAGAAAATATATTCTTTTTTCTTGTTACGGCTACTTGCATGGTTTTAATTTTAAATAATTATTTTGAAGGTTTAATAGTTGATTCTAAGCAATTTATACTGATTATGAATTCAATATAGTCTAATGAATTAGACTATTTTCATTTTATATCGGCATTATACCAGGAACTTTCGGATTAAAACATAAATATAATTGGTATTAACTGTTTGATTTTGTATTAGAAAATAAATGCTTTGTGTATTAAAACGCAAAAATCCGCTCTAAATAGAAACGGAGGTTTGTGTTTTATAATCGAGGTTGTTACTTTCATAAATTCTATATTGTCAGCATCAGAAACTTTATAGACTGATTCAAATTAATGTTTTTTATCTTATATTACATTCTATCCATATACCAATTTAATTCTTTCTCCATTTTATTGAATTTTAAAACGGCAGTGATAATTTTTTTTAGGCGCATGAAAGCGGTTTCGCTTTTTACCACATAATCTGCAGCTTTGTGGTGCATACAGTTTATTGCCACTTCAATTTTGTCTTGCGAAGATAGCATTATTACTGGAATATTTGGGTTGAAAGCTTTTATTTTATCTAAGGTTTCCAGTCCGTTCATGGCGTCTTTTTGAATACCGTCAAGTTGGTAATCTAAAATAACCACATCTGGATTGTGCGATAAGTTTGCGATACAAAGTTCACCTGTTGCAAATGTTTCAATCTCAAAATCGGCATTTTCAAGAAAATCAATTTCTAATGATTTCAGGAATAAAGCATCATCATCAACAAGGAAAAGTTTTATTTTAGTTTGGGCAGTCATTATTTATTATTTTTAATTGCATTAAATTCTACTTCTAATTCTAGGCAGGCCTGCAAACAAACTTCTTCAAGCTGAAGCACCATTTCTGATATTCCATCTGTTTGTTGTTGGGTGCTTGCATATTCTTGAATTTTTTTAGCCATGTTTTCAAAATCCACACTAATTCCCATGATGGAAAAAGAAGGAATCATTTTATGCACGGTCTCTTGCAATGATTTCCAATCATTATCTAACAAACTTTGTTTCATGGTATTAATTAAAGGCGGTGTTTGCTCCAAATAAAGTGAAATCATTTCCATCATCAATACCCGATTGGATTTGGTACGGGTATTCAAATAATTTAAATTGGTGCATTTAACCTTTGTGGTATTATTAATTTCAACCTTATCAGGTTCTATATTATCTATATTATAGGAAGTTTTTTTTAAATAACCAACCATTTTACTGTACAATATTCTTTCATCAACTGGTTTTGCAATATAATCGTTCATTCCAACAGCTTTGCATTTGGCCAGGTCAACGGTAGTAACATCTGCCGTTAAAGCGATAATAGGAATCTCAGATTTCATAATATTTCTAATATGTTCTGTGGCTTCAAATCCATTCATTTCGGGCATTTGCAGGTCCATTAAAACAAGATCATACTTATTGGTTTCCATTTTTTCGATGGCTATTATTCCGTTGCCGGCAATATCGCACTCAAATCCAAAATCGTCCAACAGTGTTCTCATAAGCAATTGATTGAGCGCAATGTCTTCAACTACCAATACTTTTACGTTGGTTAATTCGGTATCCAATTCCACGATTT
>JAAFHC010000138.1 GCA_010906935.1 Gelidibacter sp. | reverse complement strand
TAAATTCAAAAAATTCGGAGCGGATTCATAGCAAAACCCACATCACCACCAACCTCAATGCCGAAGAACTTGAAACACGCTACGGAAGCCGGGTGAGAAGTAGACTGAGAGAGATGTTTAATCTTATAGGGTTTGATGAATCAACTAAAGACAAAAGACAATAGTTCAGTATCCAGGAACATCCAATAAAAAATTGAGTTTGTAAAAATGAACAAACAAGAAAAAAAATTCAAATTATTAAATTAAAACTAAAAACAACATTATGAAAAAATCACACAGAAATATCGAAAGAATGTCAAAATTTCAACTCGGAGCATTGGATAACAACATGCTTGACTATGATTTTAACAAATTAAAAGAATTCCTCAACATCAAAGGTCGTGTGATTTTCGATAAAAATTTCAGACTACACAAAGAAGACAATGCTTTGCTATTCGTGTTATGCTGTTACTTTATTCAAGACCAAAATTCTAGCGCAATTATAGGATTGGACATCAACAAAGGTTTGTTGATTTCGGGCCCAGTAGGTTGCGGAAAAACATCGCTGATGAAATTAATGCCTTATTTGGCTTCACATAAAATCAAGTATGAAACGATCCCAACACGCAACATCGTGAACAATTTCAATGCTGCTGGATTTGAAGTGTTAAAGAAATACAAGGACACCAAAGACTATTGTTTCGATGATCTGGGATTGGAACCAACAGGCTGCCATAACACAAGAGATTGCAACGTAATGGGAGAAATATTGCTTTCGCGCTACGACCTTTTTAAAGCAAAAAAAGTAAAAACGCATATCACTACCAACCTCAACACTGAAGAACTCGAAGCACGATATGGAAGCCAGTTTATAAGTAGACTAGGTGAGATGTTTAATCTTGTAAGTTTTAAAGATGATTCAGTCGATAAAAGAAAGTAAGATTAAACATCCACGAACACAAAAACCAATAAAAAATGGGTGAGTAGATGTTTAATCTTGTAAGTTTTAAAGATGATTCAGTTGATAAAAGAAAGTAAGGTCAAAAAGTTTTAAATTCCATTATTATAATATTCTAATTATTTTTAAGTGCTTAATTAAACTTTTTAATCGAGAATTATTAATCATTAATTAAAAAAAATTATGGAAAACACGAAAACAATCTTTCTGCACAACATCACTCCATTTGAATTTAAAGAAATGATTATTGCAGATTTAAAAATTGAAATAGAAAAAATAATACTAAAATCTAATAAGCCAGAATACTATGATGTTAGTGAGGTTTCAAAAATTTTAAACGTGTCCAATTTAACCGTTTACAATTACATTAAAAAAGGAACTTTACCTGCTATTAAAATTGGCCGTAAATTTCAAATTAGTAGATTAAGCCTTGAAGACGCTCTTAAAGAAGTGAAATCATTGAAGTATAAAAGATAAATTCATTTTTAATAAAAAAACCCACATCGTTGAGAGGTGGGAAATTGCTATGAAAAAATAGTAGACCTATGAAAATCTACTATTAAAGAACTCAAATATAAAGAATTAATCCGAATACCGCACCATTTCTTTTAAAAGTAAATTTGGAGGAATATTTCCGGTTAATGCTGAAAGTTTTGTTGCATTATCCAGAATAATAATATCATACTTGTAATAAAGATTCGTGTCTTTAAAGGTCTCCTTAGCTTTGTTTAAGCCTAATATAACGCCTTCTAAATGGACAATATTCATCATCCTTTGAAATTGATCCTGAGGTAGGTTTATCTGCCCTTGTTCCTTTGTAACTAAGCCAAAATATTTAGTGTAAATCATTCCTCAAAATTAAAGGATAACAGCATTGTTGATTGCTCATAATTTAAGCATTGAGAAAAAACCGCACCACCCTTCTATCCAATCCCCCCATATACGCAACTTATATATTTATTCGGGTCATAAGAAAATGTGAATACGAGAATCAATGTATTTTAACAAATAACAATTAAGACCACATATTTCAAATAACTTCCATACATTTAACTTCAATTAACCACAACGATTAAAATTGCTAGAATTCAGGATGCTTTTGGCTTTTCAAAAGAATACTAATTTATTAGCTAATCTACTATTGTGAGTAAAATTTGAGTTTTTGGTAAAGATTTAATAATTGAAAAAATAACAAAAACACACGGCTATCTCGACAAAAAAATTAATAAAAAAGTGTGTTTTATATTGATATAAAAAGTTAGCAACCACTCGGCAAAACTGACTAAAAAATTATGAAAGAATTAATTTTAAATGATGCCAACAAAATTCCGATAGTAGGTTTTGGAACCTACCAATCATTGGAGGAAGAGGGAATTGAATCAGTCGATTGTGCTATATCAAATGGCTATCGCCTTATCGATACCGCAGCATTTTATAATAATGAGGTAGCTGTTGGAAAAGGAATTAAAGCAAGTGGAATTAACAGAGAGGAAATCTTTGTGACAACAAAATTATGGCGTGAAAATTTAGGGTATGAAGTAACTAAAACGGAACTTGAAAAATCCCTAAACAGACTTAATTTAGATTACATTGATTTATACTTAATACATTGGCCGGCAAATGCTAAAAATTATAATAACTGGCAAAAAACCAATGCTGAAACTTGGCGGGCAATGGAAGAATTACAAGCTGATGGAAAAATCAAATCTATAGGTGTAAGCAATTTTTTTCAAGAACATTTAGACGCTTTGTTTCAGACAGCTAAAGTGATTCCGTCAATAAATCAAATAGAATTTCACCCAGGTTATTGGCAACCAGAATTAGTGGAATATTGTAAAAAACAAAACATTGTAGTTGAATCATGGTCGCCTTTGGCAAGAGGTAAAGTATTTGGGAATGAAGTATTGGAGGCAATCTCCAAAAAACACAATAAATCTGCCTCACAAGTCTGTCTGAGATGGATCATTCAACACGATGTAATTGCCATTCCTAAATCGACATCACCCAAAAGAATTGTAGAAAATATCAATTTGTTCGATTTTGAATTGTCTGCAGAAGAAATGAAGCAAATCAATAATCTGCCTAAAATGGGTTTCAGCGGAGAATTACCTAATACCTGGCCAGACAAGTTTTAAGAAAAGACACTATCATATATATCCAATTTAATTAAGTCAATATTTTGCCAACAACAAGACGCTATTTTAATTGAGTATATTAAAAAAGCGGAGCATAACTCCGCTTTCATACAAGTAACAAACTCAAAATTGTTTGCTTGAGAAAATTTTAAAAATCCTTATAGTGCTAATCTAAATGATTTCACCAAATGTTACTACCCTACTCATTATAATTATTGTTTTTTTTAAGATCTAGATCATCCAAAAAATTCCACATTTGGATATTTACTTTTCGTTTTTCTTCATCAGAAAATTTGCCATGTTTCCCGTTTGGAACAGTTATAAATTTTGTTTTGACTCCAAAGGATAGCAGTTTTTTAGCCAATTCTACGGATTGTGAATAAGGAACAATTGGATCGTCATTTCCATGAACTATAAATACTGGTGGGCTATTTTTAGTAACATAATTTATTGGCGAAACCGATTTTACAAATTGGTCATTACCTACTTCTTTTCCTATCCAGTTTATGGCCGATTTCCATTTTAACAGAGGTTCTAAATCTGAAACGCCATATTTATCAATAATAGCAGCGACTTTTATGGGCTCATTGTATTTACAATTCGAATCGAATATGGAATTATTACCCAGAAAGCCTGCCATTAAAGCTAAATGACCACCTGAAGAACCACCCATTAGAACAATTTTATGAGTATCAATATTTAATTTCTTAGCGTTTTTGTACAAGTAAATTAGTGCACAACGCACGTCTTCAATTGCCGCTGGCGCAGGATCTTTTTCAACCAATCGATATTCTATATTGGCAACTGCGTAGCCATTTTTAAAAAACGAACCAAAACCTGTTTGCGATTCCTTTTCGCCATGATTCCAACCACCACCGTGAATATTAATTAAAATAGGTGTTGGTTTAATTGCATTTGGTGAAATGTATAAATCCATTTTACCTTCCCAATTATTTACAAGTGTATAAACTACGTCAATTTCTGAAGTATAATTCTTTGGTAACTTTACTTGTGCATAGTTTACTTGTATGCAACAAATAATTATGAACACACTATTAAAAAAGACTTCTTTATTCATAAATTAAATTTATTTAAATAGCAAACATCAAACCCTGAATATCATATTAATCAATCTATCCCTTAAATTATTTTAGGGTTTTAATAATAGCCAATGCATCTTGAACATTTTGCGTCAATTTGGCATAATCTTTATTTGCTAAAATTTCTTTTGAAATTAATTGTGACCCCATACCTACACAAGTTACGCCTGCATTAAACCATCCTTTTAGGTTTTCAACAGTTGGCGAAACCCCTCCTGTTGGCATAATACTGGTCCAAGGCTGAGGTCCTTTTATTCCTTTTACAAATTGTGGCCCGTAAATATCTCCAGGGAACAGTTTTACAATTTCACAACCCAATTCTTCGGCTCTTGCAATTTCTGTTAATGTTCCGCATCCAGGCGACCATAATACTTTTCTTCGGTTACAAACAATTGCAATATCTTCTCTTAAAACGGGAGTAACAATAAAATTAGCACCCAATGCCATATATAAGGATGCTGCTGCAGCATCAGTTACTGAACCAACTCCCATAATCATTCCGGGTAATTCTTTAATTGCATATTTGGTTAATTCGCCAAAAACCTCGTGAGCGAAATCTCCTCTGGCTGTAAACTCCATCAACCGAGCCCCACCATCATAACATGCTTTTAATACTTGTTTGCTTAATTCTAAATCGTTACTAAAAAACAAAGGAACCATTCCCGTTTCTTTCATTACTGATGCAACTTCTATTCTTGTAAATTGTGCCATTTGTTATTATATTTCTTTTAATATTTTTTTAAAATCGTATTCAGAAGGGTTTTTAACATACTTCATTGCAGCCTCATAGTCAGTTTCTTGTATATAATGTAAGTTTTGAAAACAAAGATTCGCAAACTCTGAATGTACGTCAACTAAACGGGGTTGAATTTTACCGTTTTCATCTTGTAAATCTGATAAATATAATGGTGTAATTTCTCCTCTTGAATTTGCGGAAACCAAACAACCACTTTTCCCCTCATCAAATAACTTTTTAACCCCCATACCCAATAGGGTACATAAGGTTAAATCAAAACCAATTGGTCTGCAACAACGCAGTTCATACCCTAATTCTATGGGCCTGCTTTTTACTTTTATGCCAAGTTCAACTAATTTAGTCTGTACCAACATGTTAAATATATGTGATTTACTTACATTTCCTAATTCAGGATGTCCGTGGTCATCATATGTAAAATTAATACCTACTTTATCTAACTCTGCTTTTGATAAATTATGAAAAACACCTTCACTTATCATGGCAACACCATAATTTATATTTTCAATTTTCCTTTTGATTATTGATGAAATAACCAATCGAACCACTTTATCTAAAGTGATTTCGGTCTTGTGAAACATTTCAGGAATAACCATCATTGGAAAATGACAACTTGTTGCAATTCCAAAAGCCAAATGCCCAGCCGACCTTCCCATGGCTGACATTACAAACCAATTCTGACTTGTTAGCGCATCTTCATATGCGGTGTTTCCAATTCTAACTCCCTCATCTTTTGCTGAATGAAAACCAAAAGTAGGATTTCTATCTGGTAAAGGTAAATCGTTATCTATTGTTTTAGGAACGTGAATATTTGATATGAAGATTTGCTCCTTTTGCAAATATGCAGTAATTCTGTTTGCAGTGGAGGCCGTATCGTCGCCTCCAATACTGACTAACAATTTGACATTATTGTCTAAAAAAAGTTTTGTATTTAATTTTTCGGTGCTTGGTTTAAATCGACTCATTATCAGTGTCGATCCTCCTCTACTAAAAATTCGGTCAGCAAGGTCAAAATCCATCTCCTTTATTTGTGGATTTTCACTAAAAAGTCCTTTGAAACCTTCATGTAAACCCAATACCCGAAAACCATCTTTTAAAAATGCTTTCGTTACAGTACTTATTACTGAATTAATTCCAGGAGCCGGCCCTCCTCCACAAATAATTACAATTGATTTTTTCATTTCATATGTAGATTCTTATTGTTTTTTATAGGTCATATGTAATTCGCAAATCTTCAACGGTGTTTGTATCGTGTTTCCGTTATGCTCATTTCATAATTTCTTTAAAAAAAATATAAAGAATTAAATTTTGACTTTAAATACTAATTTTTTTATTTCACCATTTCCAATCATCGGTGCATGAACATCTTCTGGATAGAAAATTGCAAACTGATTATTTGTCAATTGAAAAAACATATCAGGTACATCATTATAAAATCTTACATCCTTCTCTGAATTATAATCTCCATTTGGGATTTCACATTTTTCTCTTGGTTTCCAAGCAATAGTTTCTAAACCTTTTACACAAATCTGAATGTCTATATTATTATCATGACACTCAAATTTTTCTAAACTGGTTTCTTTGGTTTTTCCTTGACCATTACTCACGATAAGTTTTAATCCTTCTGCTATTTCAAATTTCCCATCTTCAAGATTTAATAAATCTTTTTG
>JAAFHC010000137.1 GCA_010906935.1 Gelidibacter sp. | reverse complement strand
AAAAAGGTTCTAAGACGGAAATGAGCGCTGAGGAAATGAAAAACATGGATAATTCTAAAATTCAAAATGACACAGATCATACCAAAATGGAGAAAAGAATTGTTGTTTCAACAGCGTTTAAAAATCAATTTAAAAAAGTGTTTGAGCAATACTTGAATTTAAAAGATGATTTGGCTACAGATGACAACAATGGCGCTAAAGAAGATGCCACAGCATTATTGAATGCTATGAAAAAAGTTGACATGAAACTTTTAACCGACAAAGAAGCTCCCAATCATTGGATGTTAATCAGCAAAGAGATCAATGCTTCTGCAACTTCAATTTCAAAAACTTCAGAAATAGCAGTTCAAAGAAATCATTTCAAACATTTATCAGCACATTTAATAAAAGCGGTAAAATTATTTGGTGTTGATCAACAGGTATATGAACAATTTTGCCCAATGGCCAACGATAATAAAGGAGCTTATTGGATAAGCCTTTCAAAAGAAATTAAGAACCCTTATTTTGGTAAAGCCATGTTAACTTGCGGAGAAACAAAAACAACCATAAAATGAAAGATTGTTGTAAAACGAAATCTGAATCCCGATCAAAAATAGAAATATGGGGGAAAAGAGGGCTTTGGGGAATTGTTGCGCTAATAGTTGTTGGAGCGGTTCTCAATCAATTCTTTTATCCTTGAAAATAATAATAATAATAATTAAAACCCTTTAAAAACCACCAGAAATATGAAAGAAGTAAAAGCATTTGTACGGCTAACAAGACTCACGGACATCGTTAACAGACTTAGGCAAGAAGGCTTTTGCTGCCTGACAGTTTTTGAAGGGGAAGGAATGGGACATTATTCAGACAACAGAAAGGAATGGTCAACACTTTCACATCCCTTTTCACATTCTAAAATAGCCAAGATAGAAATGGTTATTCCTGATGAAGAGGTCAATAAAGCGATGCAAATCATTCATGAAAACGGTAAAACAGGATATCCCGGGGATGGAATTATATACGTTACGGAAGTTTCATTTCCTGTAAAAGTAAAAACCCTAAAACCTGATAAAATTGAATAAAATAAAAATGAAAAATTTGAATAATACAACCCTAAATATTAATAAAACCCTAAAATTATGAAACAAAAATTTAAAATTAACGGAATGTCTTGCGGAAGCTGCAGGCAAACAGTAGAAAAAGCTTTACAAGGAGTAGAGGGCATTAGCTCAGTGCAAGTTAGCATGAGTCCGCCAGAAGCCATTATTGAAAAAGCCGATTCTGTAACGATCGAGCAACTAAATTCCGCTTTATCAAAGGCTGGTAATTACAGCATTGGTGAAGGTGAAGGTGAACCAACAACTCCAAAAAATAACAAAGGTGGATGTTGTTGTGGATAACCTAAACGATTAGGTGAAAATGTAATAGTAATACTGAAAATATTACGAATGAGGAATTAGAATGGTATGAAGACCCTAGTGAAGAAACAACTTCTATTATTGAATAATTCTTATTGAAAAATCCTCTGAGAGTAGGATAAGTAACACTTACAAATAATAAAAATAAATAGTAAAATTTTAAAACAGCATAAAATGAAAACAAAAATCTTAATTGCAGTTCTTTCCATAGGACTATTTGCAGCATCAACAGTAAAAGCACAAGAAACAAAGCAAGTACAAATTAAACATGAACAAATGGGAGTTACTTATACCTGCCCAATGCATGCAGATGTTAAAAGTGACAAACCGGGTATTTGCCCAAAATGTGGAATGGAATTAAAGAAAATGGAAATGGATTCAACAAAAATGGACATGAAGCATAATCCAATGATGATGGATCATTCAAAAATGGATATGAAAATGGATTCAACAAAAACGGGAATGAACCATGACCAAATGGCGAAAACTTATGTTTGCCCTATGCACCCTGAAGTTATAAGTGATAAACCGGGGAAATGTCCTAAATGTGGTATGACCATGGTAGCAAAAAAGATGGATACAAAAATGGACATGAAAAAAGCAGAAGATACCCCTGAAAATAAAAGTGAGCTTAAAAAACATAAACATTAATAAAAAGTCCTGATGCTAAGAAAAGGGAAAGTAACCCCATAAATAAAAATGGTTACTAATCCTTTTTATTCTTGAAAACACGTTCCCTTTTCTTGCGCAGGCACAAAAAATAGAAATAGTAAAATTTTAAAACAGCATAAAATGAAAACAAAAATCTTAATTGCAGTTCTTTCAATAGGACTATTTTCAGTATCAACAGTAAAAGCACAAGAAACAAAGCAAGTACAAGTGAAACATGAACAAATAGGAGTTACTTATTCCTGTCCAATGCACGCAGATGTTAAGAGTGACAAACCGGGTACTTGTCCAAAATGTGGTATGGAATTAAAGAAAATGGAAATGAAAACTAGCGCAATGCCACAATGTTGCGCAGGAAAAGACCATTCTAAAATGGAAATGAAATGTGACTCGACAAAAATGACTATGAATCACTCAGAAATGACTCGTGACCAAATGGCAAAAGCAACTTTTGCCTGCCCAATGATGCCCAATGAAATGTGAAGGCGAAAAAACTTACGATAAAACAGGTTCTTGTCCAAAATGCAAAATGGACTTAAAAAAAACAGAAATAAAAAAAGCCCCGTTTCCAAAAAAAGGGAATTTAACTAATTAATAATGAAAAAAATAGCAGTTATTGGATATGGAGTTATTGGCAAAAGAGTTGCTGATGCCATAAATCTACAAGACGATATGAAGCTTGCGGGAGTGTGTGATGTCATAAGCGATTGGCGCATCCAAAATGCCGTTAGAAAAGGATTTGCCATTTATGCAGCAACATCAGAGTCCGAAATAACCATGAAGGCAGCTGGTATCTCCATAAAAGGCGACATGATGGTTCTTCTAGACAATGTGGATATTGTAGTGGACTGCACCCCGAAAAATATAGCCGCAAAAAATGTTGAAATCTATAAAACAAAAGGAATCAAATTTATTGTTCAAGGTGGTGAAAAACATGCAACAACAGGTCACTCGTTTAGTGCAGAATCCAATTATGATACCGCATTAAACCTAGATGCTACTAGAGTTGTGTCTTGTAACACTACGTCTATATTAAGAACCCTTGGTGCATTAAAAAGGGCAGGGTTACTTGACTATGCGAGAGGCACTTTATTACGACGGGCAACCGATCCCTGGGAAAGTCATTTAGGCGGTATTATGAACACTATGGTTCCCGAAAAAGACATACCGAGTCATCAAGGTCCGGACGCCCAAAGTGTAGACCCTGATTTAGATGTAATAACATCAGCGGTAAAAGTACCGGAAACGTTGAGCCATATGCATTACTGGAATGTAAAGTTGAACAAAAAGGTTTCCAAAGAAGAAGTTTTGGAAGCATTTAAAACATCCACGCGAATTAAAATGATCCGTTATGACCAGGGGCTGGTTTCCAACAATACCATAAAGGAAATGTTTTTGGATATGGGAAGGCCTTGGGGCGATATGTATGAAGTAGCCCTTTGGGAAGATATGCTTAAAGTAGTTGGAGATGAACTTTTTTACGCCTACGTGGTAGATAATCAGGCTATCGTGATACCAGAAACTATCGATGCAATTAGGGCGCTTACAGGAATTGAAAGTGTCGCAGAAAAATCCATTGCTAAGACCAATAAAAGTTTAGGAATTAATTAAAAGAATCAAGGATTATGGACACATACAAAAACGTAGTGGATCATTTAGGGGATAAAGCTTCCTATTACCTGGAACACGTTTGCAAAAAAATTACAAAAGACGGTTTGCATTTCCCAAGTGCTGATAGTATTAATACTGTATTTGCCAATAGCAACAGAAATCCACAGGTACTTCGAAGTCTTGCCCAATTGTACAACTACGGAAACCTAGCAGGTACAGGATATTTAAGTATTCTTCCTGTAGATCAAGGGGTTGAACACAGTGCGGCGTTTTCGTTTTATAAAAACCCAGATTATTTTGATCCGGAAAATATTATAAAACTTGCTATAGAAGCAGGGTGTAATGGTGTAGCTTCCACCTTTGGGGTGCTTGGTCTTTACGCCAGGAAATATGCCCATAAAATTCCGTTTATCGTCAAAATCAATCACAATGAGCTCCTTACTTATCCAAATACATACGACCAGATTTTATTCGGAACGGTAAGAGATGCTTGGAATATGGGAGCTGTTGCGGTTGGAGCAACTGTTTATTTTGGGTCGAAAGAAAGCAATCGTCAGTTAAAGGAAATAGCCGAAGCCTTTGCCGAAGCGCATAATCTCGGAATGGCAACCATCCTGTGGTGCTATACCCGTAACGAAGCTTTTAAAACTGAAAAAGCAGATTATCACGCAGCAGCTGATCTGACTGGACAGGCCAATCATATTGGGGTAACCATTCAAGCAGATATCATCAAACAAAAATTACCAACCAATAATTTCGGATTTAAAGAAATAGGATTTGGTAAATATGATGATGCTATGTATGAAACATTGACCACAGATCATCCCATTGACTTATGCAGATTGCAGGTGGCCAATTGCTATATGGGAAAAATAGGATTGATCAATTCTGGTGGCGATTCCAAAGGAGATTCAGATTTAAAAGAAGCCATAACAACCGCAGTAATTAACAAGCGAGCAGGGGGTTCAGGTTTGATTTTGGGAAGAAAGGCCTTTCAAAAACCTTTTAGTAAGGGAATTGAGTTATTGCAAACCGTGCAGCAGGTATATCTAGAAAATAGCATAACGGTGGCTTAACTACCTTATAAAAATGATAGAAATTATTATGAATCAGAAAATTAAAAATATCGGTGTGTTTACTTCTGGAGGTGATTCCCCAGGAATGAACGCAGCCTTATATGGAATTACAAAAGCTGCTGAAATCAATGGAAATAAAATTACAGGAATTCGAAGGGGTTACGAAGGAATGATTGATGGTGATTTTTTACCTCTTAAGATCAATGACACACACAAAATGATCCACCATGGCGGAACACTCCTTAAAACTGCCAGAAGTCAACGAATTCTAACCTTAGAAGGCAGGCAACTGGCATTGAAGCACCTTCAGGAAAATAACATAGATGCCCTGATTGCTATTGGTGGCGATGGAACGTTTAAAGGATTGCTCGCTTTTTCAGACCACTAGGCTTTTTTGACGGAAACGGCATTAACCAATATAGCAGAAACCACCATTTATAATCTGGATTGTTTTGAAAAAGGGATTCAGAAGCGCTATGCAAAAGCACTTAAAGATGAATAATTAATGAAATAAAAGTTCAACAATCCTAAAACAAAACATATGAAAACTGAAGAATTGCAACAACAGAACAATATGAACCTGGAACCATTTTATCAAGCATTGGAAGATGAACCGAAATTACTGGAAGAAGCTTTTGAGATAGTGCTGGAGATGGTGAGTACCGACCCAAAAGCTGCCAAGAAAATTGCGCATCTCATTAAAGAGGACTTTCACGGTTTATATAAGGAAGTAGTGGCATTATCCAAACCTGAACAAGGCCAAGACAACACTCCTTCTTGTTGTGGAGGTCACTAACTGATTGAGTTGAGATTTTCGCAAATTAAGTACAACAACCTTAAAAAGTAACCAATGAACAACAACAAAATAAATATTCACTTTTTGGGAGCCGCAGGAACTGTAACCGGCTCAAAATATCTGGTGGATACAGGAGAGAGAAAAATACTAGTAGACTGCGGCCTTTTCCAGGGGCGTAAAGAATTACGTCTCAAAAACTGGGAATATCCGCCAGTTGAAGTGCCAGATATTGATGTTGTATTGCTTACCCACGGTCATATGGACCATACGGGTTATCTGCCTAGATTGGTAAAACAAGGCTTTAACGGTCCCATCTATGGTACCTATCCCACATTGGATATTGCAAAAATAATCCTGAACGACAGCGCCAAAATACAGGAACAGGAAGCCGAACGCGCCAACAAAGATGGCTATTCTAAACACAGTCCTGCAAAACCGCTATACGATTTAAAAGATGTGGAAAAAACCATCCCACATTTTAAGGGCATTCCGCAAGCACAATGGGTTCCATTATTTGATGGCATCAAGGCCCGTTTTCAATATAACGGACACATCCTTGGTGCTACCTACATCGAATTGGATGTACACGGAAAACGTTTTGTTTTTTCAGGCGATATCGGAAGAACCAATGATTTGTTGTTATACCCACCTTTAAAACCAAAAAAAGCAGATGTTCTTTTTATCGAATCCACTTATGGCGGAAGGTTTCATCCTGATGAAGTGGAAGCCATTCCGCAGGTTGAAAAATTGGTTTATGAAACCCTCAATAGAGGCGGAAGTCTGTTTATTCCAAGTTTTTCGGTAGAACGTGCCCAATTGATGATGCTTATTTTCTGGAGATTGCTCAAGGAAAACAAAATACCAAAAGTCCAGATGATTATGGATAGTCCTATGGGCGCCAATGTTCTGGAATTATTTCACAGTACACGGGATTGGCACAAACTTGAGAAACAAGAATGTGATGAGATGTGTTCATATTTCACCATCGTGAGCAGCTATCGAGAAACTATGGACTTGAGAACCGATAACACACCAAAAATTGTGATTGCGGGAAGTGGAATGCTTACGGGAGGCAGAATGCTAAACTATCTCGAAACGCAAGCCCAAAACCCTAATAACACCTTGCTTTTTGTAGGTTATCAAGCGGAAGGAACCCGAGGAAGAAAATTATTGGAAGGTGATAAAGAATTAAAAGTGTATGGAAAATGGGTGGCTTTCAATATGCAGGTAGCTGAAATTGAAGGTCTCTCGGCACACGCAGACCACACAGAACTTGTTGATTGGATGAGCAAGATAAAAGACAAACCCGAACGAATTTTCATTGTACACGGTGAGAAAGAAGGTGCGGAAGCATTACAAAAAGGTATCAAGGAAACCTATGGATGGGATGCTGACATCCCACAGCTTTACAGTATTGAAGAAATAAATAATTCGACCAAATGAAAACGATACAATTTATATCAATCCTGCTCTTGTCGAGTTTTTCCGATATGAAAGCCCAGAGTGATATGCTTATAGGTCAATTGGCGAATAAATTAGTAGTAAGGGGAAATTTTGATAAGAATGGCAATTTGTTGAACCAACAAACTTTTAAGGCAGGACAAGTCACAAAAACAAAAGGATTTTATGAAATTGAGGTAGTCACAGAATTATTTGACAAGGATAAAAAATCTACCGACAAATACACAACGACCTATCGCTGTAAACCAGATGAAGCCAGTGTAATGGTAATGGCATTTCCATTTTCCAAACCGAAATCAAAAGAAACTGAAATCAACACCACTTCAAAAAAATTTAAAGAGCTATACAATTTGGATAACCTAGTGGATATTGAACTGGAAATGAGTTTTAACACAGGCTTACTGAATTTCTTTGGTTCCAAAAGTATTATAAAGATTTATGGCCGCAAATTGGATGTTGGTCAAAACGGTAACATTATTAAATCGAAAATTAACATCAAGACCTATGCATTGGGTTTTCAAATCAAACAACTCAATTATTCCGTAAGCGAAAAATTAAATGGTAACGGTTTTTTATCCTTTCAAAAATTCACTGAAGAGGATGGAAGCTATTTTACAATGACCTATAAATAAAGAAAAATGAAAAATTATGATACCCTTTCCGAAGCCATAAACGATCTCCAACTAAGAGGATATACCTACGATTTCAACTTGAAGCCCGAATGCTTGGAATGTGCTTCACTGAAAATTGAGGTCCACCCTGAAAATTTTAAAGTAGATGAAATATATCGTTTTGAAGGGATGAGCAGTGTGGATGATAACAGCATCCTATATGCCATTTCTTCTATAAACGGTATCAAAGGAACTTTGGTAGATGCTTACGGGGTATATGCGGAGAATATTTCAGAAGAAATGAGAAAAAAATTGAGATAAAACTTAAACAATACTATAATGGAAAATCGCGAAGATCACAAACACGAAGAAATGGACCCCTCCAAAATGGATCATTCAAAGATGAAACCAAAAAAAGAAGACCACTCCAAAATAGATCATTCAAGAATGAAATCAAAAAAAGAAGATCACTCCAAAATGGGTCACAGTGACCATGACAGTATTCCTATGGGAATGGCGGGCCATGACCATCATAAGATGATGATTGCCGACTTCAGAAAACGGTTTTGGGTAACCCTGGTACTAACCGCCCCAATACTATTCTTTTCGCCAATGATTCAGGAATTTTTTGGTTTTAAATTATTACTACCCGGTAATTCCTATATTCTTTTTGCATTGTCCACCATCGTGTATTTTTATGGTGGTTGGCCATTTTTAAAAGGATTTTGGTCTGAAATAAAAAAAGGTGCTCCAGGAATGATGACTCTTATTTCTATGGCAATTAGCGTGGCTTACTTTTATAGTTCTGCTACCGTTTTTGGTTTAAAAGGAGTTGACTTTTTTTGGGAACTGGCTACTCTAATCGCCATAATGCTTATTGGCCATTGGATAGAAATGAAGAGTGTCCTTGGTGCATCAAAAGCATTGCAACTTTTAGTAAGTATGATGCCAGCTGAAGCGCATCGCGTAAAAGGTGATACAATTGAAGATATTTCACTCGAAGATTTGTTGAAAGATGACGTGATATTAGTAAAACCGGGAGAGAAAGTTCCAGCTGACGGTATCATCGTGGAAGGTTCTAGTTATTTGAATGAATCGATGCTTACCGGAGAATCGAAACCAGTAAAAAAAGAAGAAAAAGATAAAGTAATTGGAGGTTCAGTAAACGGTAATGGCAGTATAAAGGTAAAAGTAGAGCATACAGGAAAAGACAGCTATCTCAACAAGGTCATCACAATGGTTGAGGAAGCACAGAAAACCAAGTCCAAAATGCAAAATCTTTCGGATAGGGCTGCAAAATGGCTAACCTATATTGCTTTGGCCATTGGTTTTGGAACGTTGGCAGTTTGGTTGATTTTAGGTTTTCCGTTTGTATATGCTTTGGAACGAATGGTAACGGTAATGGTTATAGCCTGCCCCCACGCCTTAGGTCTTGCAATTCCTTTGGTTGTGGCAATATCTACGGCAGTTTCTGCCCAAAACGGATTGCTGATTCGTAACAGGACGGCATTTGAAGAATCAAGAAAAAAATCTCTGTTTTACTTTTTGATAAAACAGGGACATTAACCAAAGGAGATTTTGGAGTTACCCGTATAGAATCTGTTGATAAAAAATACACCTCTGATGAAGTTTTAAGACTAGCAAGTGCCTTGGAACAAAGCTCGGAACACCCAATTGCCGTTGGAATTATTAAAAAAGTAAAGGAGACTAAAATCTCCATCCCAAAACTTGAAAATTTTAATGCCATTACAGGTAAAGGTGTGGAGGCCAAAGTAGAAGGCAAACAAATAAAAGTAGTAAGCCCGGGCTATTTAAGGGATAAAAAAATAACCATTCCAGAAGATGCCTATAGTGATGCTGCTGAAACTGTTGTTTTTGTGTTGATTGATGGAAAATTAGCAGGATACATTGCTCTTGCCGATGAAATAAGACCAGAATCTGCTGAAGCAATAAAAGTGTTCAAAAAAAATAACATCAAAGTCTTAATGGCAACGGGCGATAACGAAAAAACCGCCAAAGCCGTTAGCGACAAATTGGGATTGGATGGTTATTATGCCGAAGTACTGCCCCATCAAAAAGTGAAAATCGTTAAAGAACTCCAAGAAAAAGGAGAATTTGTAGCAATGACAGGTGATGGCGTAAATGATGCTCCGGCTTTGGCTCAGGCAAATGTTGGTATTGCAGTTGGTTCAGGTACAGATGTTGCTGCCGAAACTGCCGATATTATTTTGGTAAATAGCAATCCACAGGATATTGCCAACCTGATTTTGTTCGGCAAGGCTACCTACAACAAAATGATCCAGAACCTTATTTGGGCGACGGGATATAATGTAGTTGCCATTCCATTGGCTGCCGGGGTACTTTATTCTTCAGGGTTTGTTTTAGGACCAGCTTTAGGAGCTGTTTTTATGAGTTTAAGTACCATTATAGTTGCCATTAATGCTCAATTATTAAAAAGAAAATTAGGTAAAAAATAATGAGTAACAAAGAATTGGAAATAAAATAATAGAGAAGAGTATTAAAAACTAATACCCATAAATAACTAAAATCATGAAACAAAAATTTAAAATAAATGGAATGTCTTGCGGAAGCTGCAAGCAAACAGTAGAAAAAGCATTACAGGGAATTGAGGGCGTTACCTCAGCGCAAGTTAGCATGAGTCCGCCAGAAGCTATTATTGAAAAAGCCGATTCTGTAACTATCAAGCAACTAAATTCCGCTTTATCAAAGGCTGGTAATTACAGCATTGGTGAAGGTGAACCAACAACTCCAAGCAAAAACAAAGGCGGATGTTGTTGTGGCTAACCTAAACGATTATGTGAAAATATAATATTAATGCAGGAAGTTTTACCTTTGTCACTTGCATAAAACCAAAGAAGGTGATTCATCCCCACCAATGCAAAATGAAATGCGGGATTGTGGGCATATAAATGATAACAAGTATGACCAAGAAAATAATATGAATGAGGATGATATGAAAGGTCATAGTGAAGAAACAACTTCTATTATTGAATAATCCTAATTAAAAAATCCTATGAGAGTAGGATAATAAACTTTTACAAATAATAAAAAATAAACAGTAATAATTTAAAAACAGCATAAAATGAAAACAAAAATTTTAATTGCAGTTCTTTCAATAGGACTATTTACAGCATTAATAGTAAAATCACAAGAAACAAAGCAGACACAAATTAAACAAGAACTAATTGATGTTACTTATACCTGTCCAATGCATGCCGATGTAAAAAGTGACAAACCTGGTACTTGTCCAAAATGCGGAATGGATTTAAAGGAAATGGGAACCAGCACCACATCTCAATGTTGTGGAGGAAAAGATCATTCTAAAAATGGAATGACAGATGATTCTACAAAAATGAAAATGCAATCCAATAAAACACCACAAGGATGCACAAGAAATGACCATTCTAAAATGGAAATGAAAACAGAATCAACAAAAACGGGTGACGTTACTTATGCCTGTCCAATGAAATGTGAAGGTGAAAAAACTTATGATAAAACAGGTTCTTGTCCAAAATGCAAAATGGACTTAAAAAAAGTGTCCGACACTAAAAATGCTTCTTGTTGTGCAGGAATGGATCATTCTAAAATGGAGATGAAAATGGAAACCCCAAAAATGGCAAATGCAACTTATGCCTTGCCCAATGAAATGTGAAGGCGAAAAAACTTACGATAAAACAGGTTCTTGTCCAAAATGCAAAATGGACTTAAAAAAAACAGAAATAAAAAAAGAAAAATAAACATTCTTAAAATGTTCTGATTTTAGAAAAAGGAATGTGTCATTTGGAACTACCCAGCAGCAAATTTGCATTCCTTTTTCTTACCTGTTCGCAAAAAAATATATAAAACTGAGGAATTGTTGAAAATACCTTTTAACAGATAAACATATTCATTATGATACATACTTACAAAATTAATGGAATGACCTGCAATGGTTGTAGAACCAATGCTGAAGAAACCTTAAACAATATTAAAGGCGTATTAAAAGCGACTGTCAATTTGGATGAAGGCAAAGCAGAAGTTGAAATGGAAAACCATATTTCAACAGAAACATTTCAGCAAGAATTTCTAAAAGCAGGATTGCATTATACCATTACAGATTTTGATCCAAATATTGCCAACGAAAAACCAATTACCATAAAACCAATAAAAGATGGAAACGGTATTTTTTATTGTCCAATGCACTGTGAAGGCGAAAAAACTTACGATAAAGCTGGCGACTGTCCGGTTTGCGGCATGGATTTAATTGAACAGCCGAAAGCAATCCAGGCAACACAATATACTTGCCCCATGCATCCTGAAATTATTAGAGATGAACCTGGCTCTTGCCCAATCTGTGGAATGGACTTGGTGCCGATGGAACCAACGGAAAGCGCAGAAGATAAAACCTATTTGAAATTGCTCAAAAAAATGAAGATATCGCTCATTTTTGCCGTTCCGGTTTTTATCATTTCTATGTCCATGCACCTTCCCACAAATCCGCTATCTAAATTAATACCGCAAATTTATTGGGATTGGTCACAGTTTGTTTTAACGCTTCCTATTGTTTTTTATACCTGTTGGATGTTTTACGTGCGCGCTTGGAAATCCATTATTACCTGGAATTTAAATATGTTCACTTTGGTGGGAATTGGCACGGCAGCCGCATTTTTATTTAGCATTGCCGGACTTTTATTTCCTTCCATTTTTCCGCAGGAATTTAAACATATGGGAAGTGTTAATTTGTATTTTGAAGCAACTGCCGTTATTTTAACTTTGGTGTTGTTGGGACAATTGCTAGAAGCCAGAGCGCACAGCAAAACCAGTGGCGCCATCAAAGAATTGTTAAAATTAGCACCTTCGGAAGCCACTTTGGTTGTGGATGGAGAAGATAAAATTGTATCGATTCATTCCATAAAAAAAGACGATTTATTGCGTGTAAAACCAGGAGAAAAAATTCCTGTTGATGGCATCATTGAAGAAGGAAGCAGCAGCATAGATGAATCCATGATATCAGGAGAACCCATTCCTGTTGATAAAACTGTGGGTGACAAAGTAAGCTCGGGCACCATCAACGGCACAAAATCATTTGTAATGAAAGCCGAACGTGTGGGGTCGGAAACCTTGTTGTCCCAAATTATTAAAATGGTAAGCGACGCAAGCAGATCCAGAGCGCCGATTCAAAAATTGGCCGATACTATTTCAAAATATTTTGTTCCTATTGTGGTTGGCGTTTCAATACTTACTTTTATTGTTTGGGCCAATTACGGACCGGAAGAAAATGCCATGGTTTATGCTTTTGTGAATGCAGTAGCGGTATTAATTATCGCATGCCCGTGTGCTTTAGGATTGGCAACACCAATGTCGGTGATGGTTGGTGTGGGCAAAGGAGCTCAAAACGGAATTTTAATTAAAAATGCCGAAGCACTTGAAACCATGAATAAAGTGAATGTTTTAATTACCGATAAAACAGGAACACTTACCGAAGGAAAGCCATCAGTCGAAAAAGTTTTTGCATTGGAAGGTGATTCAGGAATTTTATTGCAACAAATCGCTTCACTAAACCAATACAGCGAACATCCATTGGCGCAAGCCGTTGTATATTATGCCAAAGAAACTAAAACAACACTAACTAAAGTTGATGATTTTGAATCCGTTACCGGAATGGGTGTTACAGGTACTGTTGGTTCAAATAAAGTAGCCTTAGGAAATGCCAAATTAATGCAGCAAATAAAGGCATCAATTCC
>JAAFHC010000136.1 GCA_010906935.1 Gelidibacter sp. | reverse complement strand
TTTAAATATGGGCTTAACTTGTTAGCCAGCTTCTTGTTAAACTCTGAAAATCAGAATAATGATAACTTATTTCGATTTTTGTCATGTACTTAGATTTAAGAATTATAAAGTTTAATAGCTAAATATTTTTACTTTCAAACCTTTACTTTTTGCTTGAACAATCATATGTTTGGTTCCTTTGCTTTTACCATCACAAAATGCGATTAGCAAATTGGCATAGTTGGCCATTTCTGCATTTAAAATTATACTTCGCCATATATTTTTTTATCCGAATGTTTCTTAGAAAGTAAAGCCCTGAATTTTCTTAATTTAATTGTGAACTAAGCGCAGCTAAAAATGAGGAGAATTTAAGCGAGCCGGCGGCGGAGTTGAGAGAGGGTGTTGTAGTAATAGCACGTTGCCATCGGCATAAGTGCGTGCAACAACTACATGGCACACGCAAGGGTAGCGGTTTTTTTGATGCGTCGGGGATAGGCAAGGGCAATTTATGGAGTGAAGCATGACGAGTGATGTGCGCTCCACTTTGGTTGTTGGTTGTGTGTTAGAAATATATTGATTACAAAGTATAGCTAAAAATATTGTATGTAATTGCAAGAAATCATTTTTTTAAGAAAAAAACATGCTTAACATCTTTAGCTTAAGCGAATAATTTCTTCTAATTTTTCGGGTTCAATGATAGTGATTGTTTTGCCTTTTGTTGTGATATAGCCTCTCACAGAGAAAGATTTTAAGGAATGAATTACACTTTCTCGAGAGTAGCCGATAATTTCGGCAATTTCTATTCGTGACAAAAAGAGGGTTTTGGTTTCATTTGTGTTTTTGTAATACGACAATAAAAACATAGCAACTGCACCGTCGGTATTTTTAAAATCGAGATTAATCAACCAAGAAATAGTTAGTGATAAAGATCGGTTCAGTTTTTTAGATAACTCTAATGCAAAAACAGGGTTGTCAATATACATTTTTTTTATGAAACTGGGCGAAATAACGAGTGTTTCGCATTTAGTTATAGCGTAAACACTGTAAGGGTAATTTTCGGTTGTAAAAATGAAATCTATGCCAACAATATCATTGGCATACAATAATTTAACAATTCTTTTTCGTCCCTTATTGGTATAAACAACTTTGCAAATCCCTTCTAAAATGAGGTAACAATTAACCGCAAAACTCCCTTGTTTGAAAAGAACTTCGGTTTCATCAAAGTGTACGACAGTACAGTTTTTCTTTAACAGCGCCTTCTCTTCTATTGATAATGTCTTGAATATTGGCAGGTTACAATTGTCTTCATCCATGATAAGTGATATTTTTCACTTGCAAAGATAAGTGATATTTATCACCTGCGAAAATAAGTGATGTTTTTCACTTTCAAAGGCAAGGGTATTAAACTTTATTAGAAGAATTAGTTGTGTTTTTTTAGTAGAATACTTATCCCGCTTTTTTTTAATCAATTTTGTAAATATGTTAAATTTGTAGTGTAAATTTTAATCAATTTTATCAATATGTTAATTTCGTAGCGTGAATTTTAACAATTTGATAATTTAATAAAAGATAATAGATATTTATTATGAAAGCTACAAGAAAAGAGCATGATTTTTTAGGCGAATTGGACATTCCGGATCATTTATATTATGGTATTCAAACTTTTAGGGCGTTAGAAAATTTTAACATTACAGGTATTCGTATTTCAAAAGAACCGCTATTCATAAAAGCCTTAGGTTACGTAAAAAAAGCCGCCGCAATGGCAAATAAAGATTGTGGCGTTTTAGACGCAAAAATTGCCGAAGCTATTTGTTATGGAAGTGATCAGCTTATTGCTGGTAAATTTGATCGGGAGTTTGTAAGTGATTTGATTCAAGGTGGAGCAGGAACTTCTGTAAATATGAATGCAAACGAGGTAATTGCAAACATTGGTCTTGAATATTTAGGACATAAAAAAGGAGAATATAAGTTTTTACACCCCAATAATCATGTGAATTGTTCTCAATCCACTAATGATGCCTATCCATCAGCTTTTAGAATCGCACTTTATCTGAAAATGGAAAGCTTTATTACTATTTTAGAAAGTTTGGAAACTGCTTTTTCAAAAAAAGGAGTTGAGTTCAAGAGTGTTTTGAAAATGGGACGTACGCAATTGCAAGATGCTGTTCCTATGACATTAGGTCAGGAATTTCATGCATATGCAACAACAATTGGAGAAGATGTAAAGAGATTGAAAGAAGCGCAAAGTTTATTATTAGAAATAAATATGGGCGCAACGGCTATTGGGACTAAAGTAAATGCTCCGGAAGGTTATCCTGAGATTTGTGTGGATTATTTAGTAAAAGAAGTGGGTATTCCATTGTCTTTATCCCCAGATTTAATTGAAGCGACTGTCGATACGGGAGCATATGTTCAAATAATGGGTACGCTAAAAAGAACCGCTGTTAAAGTTTCAAAAATCTGCAACGATTTACGTTTGTTAAGCTCTGGACCTAGAACAGGATTCAACGAAATCAATTTGCCGGCACGTCAACCGGGTTCTTCTATTATGCCGGGTAAAGTAAATCCGGTAATTCCAGAGGTTGTAAATCAGACCTGTTTTTACGTAATCGGTCAAGATTTAACAGTTACTATGGCTGCAGAAGCCGGTCAACTGCAATTAAATGTAATGGAGCCGGTTATTGCTTTTGCAATGTTTACTTCCTTAGACTATTTAGGAAATGCCATTAACGCCTTAATAGATAAATGTATTGATGGAATTACTGCAAATGTAGATCATTGCTATAATATGGTCATGAATAGTATTGGAATTGTTACCCAACTAAATCCAATTTTAGGATACGAAGAAAGTGCCAGCATAGCAGGTGAAGCCCTTAAAACAGGCAAAAGTGTTCATGATATTGTGGTGATTGAACGTAAGTTGATTTCTCAATTTAAATGGGATGAAATTTATTCACTAGAAAATTTAATGAACCCTAAGTTCATAAATGCATAAATAAGAATAATAAGAATAATAAGAATAATAAAAATAATAAAAATAATTTAAAATTAATTAATTATGAATACTAGTTTAATAAAAAAGGGAGTATTGGTGCTGTTTTTGTTTGTCTTCACCTTACAAACGCAGGCTCAAACCAATAATAACACTATTAAGGTTTTGCCAAGAGTTACCATTCTTGCAACTGGAGGCACTATTGCCGGCGCAGGAGAATCAGCAACAAAAGCGGCTTATACTGCTGGGAAATTATCGATTGATATTTTATTAAGTGCTGTTCCTCAAATTCACGATTTAGCCCAAATTAAGGGAGAACAAATTGCTAAAATTGGTAGTCAGGATATGAGCGTTGAAGTTTGGTTGAAACTTTCAAAAAGAATCAATGAGATTTTTGCAGAAAATTCTGCAGATGCTATTGTAATTACTCATGGTACTGACACTATGGAAGAAACAGCTACTTTTCTTGATTTAACAACATTGTTTGACAAACCAGTTGTACTGGTTGGAGCTATGCGTGCGTCTACAGCAATGAGTCAAGATGGAAATAAAAATTTATTAGATGCAGTGATTGTTGCTGCAGATCCTAATAGCCAGGGTAAAGGGGTTCTAGTAGCAATGAATGAGTTGGTTTTTGATGCTAGAGATGTAACAAAAACAATTTCTACTAGTACGTCAACTTTTGATTCCCGCAATTTTGGACCAATTGGATTAATATATGATGGGAAAGTAAATTACTATTATCAATCTTTGCGCAATCCTGTAAAAAAATTCGATGTAACGAAAGCAACGTCTTTACCTCAAGTTGAAATTATATACGGATATGCCGATGCAAGTACAGCTCCAGTTGATGCCCTTTTGAATACAAACGTTAAAGGAATTGTTTATGCAGGTATGGGTAATGGTAATTTTAATGCTGCTGTTGGTATGTCTCTTGAAAATGCATCTAAAAAAGGGATTGTTGTTTGTCGCTCTAATAGAACTGGCGCAGGTAGAACTACATTGTTTAATGAAGTAGATGATGCTGCACTTGGTTTTGTTGTTGCAGATGATCTTAATCCTCAAAAAGCCAGAATTTTATTGATGTTATCTTTAATGGAAACTAGTGATCGCGCTAAAATTCAAAGCAACTTTTTCAAATATTAATAATAAAAACTAAAAAAAGGAGTCATAAAAAAATGACTCCTTTTTTGAAAACATCACTTTTGGTTTACAACCAAAAGTGGAAAATAAATTAAATTTCTGAGCTTATGTTTTGGATTGAATTTGCAGTTCTTTTAGCTATGATCCTTATTGGATCTCGAATGAAAGGAATTGGTCTTGGAGTAATGGGAATTTTTGGATTGGTGATTTTCATATTTGGCTTTCATATGAAACCCAGCGGACCTCCCTTGGATGTTATGCTAATTATTATTGCCATTGTTACCACTGCCGCAACGCTTCAGGCATCAGGCGGCTTGGATTATTTGGTTAGTTTAGCCGAAAAGGTAATTAGAAATAACCCATCAAACGTTACTTTTATTGCTCCTTTTGCAACCTATGTTTTATGTTTATTTGCAGGGACTTCTCATATTGTATATTCCATTTTACCCATAATTTCTGAAGTTGCAACTAAAAAAAGAATACGCCCAGAACGCCCATTAAGCGCCTCTGTTATTGCTTCTCACATAGCCCTGACCGGAAGTCCAATTAGCGCTTGTACTGCTGCTCTTGTGGTGTTATTAGGTTATCCTGGAGCTCTTTTTGATGTTATGCTGATTTCTATTCCAGCAGGTTTATTAGGAACATTGGCTGCTTGTATTGTTGTCAGGAAAAAAGGGCTGGAATTAAATGAGGATCCAATTTTTTTGGAAAAAATGAAAGATCCTACGTTTGCAAAAAGTATTGATTCCAGTTCAGAAGGCAATGGAAATAAAGTTAAAGCTGGAGCTAGAACTTCTGTTATGATTTTTAGCGTGGCGATTCTGTTAATTGTAATTGCCGGGGCTTTTCCAGATTTATTGCCAAATTTCGGACCAGGAGAAGAAGACTTAGTTGTTAAGGCTGACGGTACCGTTTCAATGGTAACTGTTATTTGTTTAATTACATTGTCTGCTTCTGCCGCCATGATGCTAATTACAAAAACCAGTGCGGTTGCCGTTACTCAAGTTAGCCTATTCAGTTCTATGGCATCAGCTACAATATCCGTTTTTGGTGTCGTGTGGATGGCTTCTACTTTTATGGAAAACAATTCAGAAATTATTAAAGATTCATTGGGTAGTGTTGTAAATGCATATCCGTGGACTTTTGCGATAGCCTTATTTGCTTTAGGAATTATTATGTTTAGTCAGGCCGCTACTGTTAAGACTTTGATACCGCTTGGTATTGCTTTGGGGTTATCTCCTTTAGTCTTAATAGCTTCCTTTCCTACCGTAAATAGTTTCTACGTATTACCAGGCTATCCGACATTATTGGCAGCCATCGATTTTGACAGAACAGGAAGTACAAAAATTGGAAAGTACGTTATTAACCACAGTTTTAATCTTCCTGGCTTTGCGTCTACAATTGTTGCTGTCGCAGTAGGATTCCTATTGGGATTCCTAATATTATAAATTATAAATTATAAAAATTAAAATTTAAAAATGAAAAAATATTTTATTTATCTAGTAGTTATTTTATTGCCAATTGTTGCAGTTGCGCAAAATCAAGAAAATGAATCAGACTTGAAGTACGAGTCAATAATTCCTGTAGCAAAACAATCTTTATTAAAAGATGTTGATGTTATTTTTAATACCCGTTTAGCATTTGATAGTAAAATTGAAGAGGGAGATTATGAAAGTTCTAACTTTTCTGCCAATCAATTCCGATTGGAAGTAAAAGGTAAAATACATGAAAAGGTAAGCTTTAGATTTCGTGACAGATATACTCGCGAACATAAGGTGGGAAATCTTGATAATATGAGTAGATCAACGGATCTTGCTTATTTAGTTTTCTCTCTTAAACCTCAAACTAAACTTACAGTTGGTAAACAATCTGCTGATTGGGGTGGAATGGAGTTAGACTTTAATCCGATTGATATTTTGGAATACAATGACCTTATAGAATATGCAGACAACTATTTGATAGGTGCAGGTATTTCTCATACTTTGAAAGACGGAAATAACAAAATTGGCCTTCAAGTATTAAATACCAGAACAAAAACTTTAGATGTTCAATATGATGGATATGATATTTCCGGGCTTACAGCTGCGAAAGCACCTTTGGCATTTGTATCTTCTTGGAGAGGAAGCTTGTTTGGAGGAAAATTTGAAACAGCTTATAGTTACAGTTACTTTATTGAAGCTAAAGATAAAGCGATGAACTATTTTGTATTAGGTAATAAGTTTAAGTCAAATAACTTTACACTTATGTATGATTTTCAATACAGTATGGAAGCTTTAGATAATAAAGGAATTGCTACGGATATCATTGCCACAGGCTTTCAAGCTCCAGCAGAAGATGTTAAGTATGTTGAACATTGGTTGAGAGCAGAATATCAAATTCAGCCTAGCGTTAACTTACTTTTAACTGTTATGACAAACAATACATATGCTAAAGTAAATGGTAATTCAAATGAGAAATTGGTTACGACCTATGGATTAATTCCTACCATACAATATGCACCTTTCAAAGATCTAAACTTAAAGTTTTATGCAAGTTATGTAGCCAGAAAATACGACTACTCTGATTATTCAAAAACTCAGTTTTCATCTTTAGATAGAAATACAGGAAGATTTAGTATTGGAATTATTGCGCCATTATTGGTTTTATAGGTTAATTTGAATTT
>JAAFHC010000135.1 GCA_010906935.1 Gelidibacter sp. | reverse complement strand
TTTGAGCATAAATTATATACGGTGTTGTAATTTGTTGTTTTCAGTTCAATTTTTATTTTTAAGTTCTAAATTTAATCTTTTTATTTTTCAATCAATTTAATGATTGTAAAAATCTTGAATATTTGTCGGCTTTTTCAATTTTTCTGTAATGCATTACACTTGTTATATCCAAACAAATATAGCTGTTTATTATTCATAGTTTCAGGAGAACCGTATGTTTATCTTATTTTTATAAATAAACCAGTTCAATTACCAAAAGTCTAAAACACCAAGCTAATTCTCCTTTATCAAATACAAATAAACAGGATAATGGTCGCTGTAGCCACCTGTAAATCCGCCATTTCCAAAACTTCTGAACGGATAACCTTTGTATTTTCCGGTTTGCGTGGTTAAATATTGCGGATTAAAAATGCCAGCTTTGTACATTTTATAGGTTGAATAATCTTTTGTGGTTGTTAAAAGTGGTGAAGTAAACATAATTTGGTCGAACAGGTTGATGTTATCCCGATAAGCCAAAGTGTTTTGCCCGCGCCGGAACATATCTTCCATGGGGTTGTAAATGTCGCCGTCTCCAACATCCGATTTTTTTGATTTGGTTTTTAAGATGTTTTTAAGGCTGCTGTTGGTTGGATCATCATTTAAATCGCCCATAATGATAATTTTCGGATTTGGGTCGGTTTCTTTTATTTTAGCGATAATTTGGGTGTTTAAAAAAGCGGCTTTTTCCCTGTTATTTCTGCTTTTTGCTTCGCCTCCTCTTCTTGACGGCCAATGATTTACAATGATATGAATGAGTTCGTCACCTAAATAACCTGAAACCAACAATTGGTCTCTGGTGTAAATTCTAAATCCCTCTTCATTCCATAAACGCAACTCGAAAGTTTCGTGATAAATTGGTTTGAAAAAGTTTGTTTGGTACAAAAAACCTACATCAATGCCACGCAAATCGGGAGAATCGTAATGAATAATGCTGTATTGTTTGTCTTTTAAAAAGGAGGTGTTTACCAAATCCTCTAAAACGCCATAATTTTCAATTTCGGAAACGCCTATAATTACCGGACTATTTTTGGCTTCTTCCACGCCTATTTCAGAAAGCACTTTTGCCATATTGTTCAATTTAAGCTGATAAATGGCTGCACGGTTTTCTTTAATTTCCATGATAGGACTTGTTTCATCAAGTTTTAAGGTGTCGTCAACAATATCAAAAAGGTTTTCCAAATTGTAAAAAGCAATGGTTTTAATGTCATATTTTTTTTGGCTGAAAACTGGTTGAATCAGCACCAAAATAAACAGCAAAATAAGTGAGAATCGTTTCATAGCATTTTTTTAAGCGACTAAGATAGTTACAAATTATTAACGATATACTTTGCATGATGCTATATTTCAGTAAAATAGCGAAAATATTTTTTTCCTTTTTTTTGTTGGTATTCAAAAAAAGATTACTTTCATAAAAAATTGTCTATGAAAATAATAGTTATTGCCACTATTGTGTGTTTTTTTTATGCCATTAATTCAGGCGCACAAACCCTTGCTTCCACCAATGGAAAAGTTGTTGAAGCCACTTCCGAAGAACCTTTATCAGGAGTTTCCCTAAAAATCACCACACTTCATGTTTCTGTGGAAACAAATTTAAACGGAGAATTTACAATTGAAAACATTCCTGTTGGAAATTATACGCTCCAAATTGAATTTGAAGGTTACGAAACGCAAGATTTCCCCATCAACATTCTTGAAGCGAAAAGCTATGATTTAGGTACTATTTTTTTGGAAAAAGTGATTGTTGAAAAGTATGAAACAAGCCTCATTGTTTTAACCGATGAAGATTTGTTGGATGAAGAAGGAAAATCGTCCGATTATATTGCGGGATTGTTCCAGTCTTCCAAAGACGCCTATTTACAGGCCGCTGCTTTCAATTTTAGTCAGGCTTGGTTTAAAGTTCGCGGGTACGATTCCAGTTATGGAACCATTGCAATAAATGGCATTGAAATGAATAAATTGTACGATGGCCGTCCGCAATGGAGCAATTGGGGCGGATTAAATGATGCTTTTAGAAATCAGGAATTTTCCAACGGCATTGCGGCTTCCGACCATACTTTTGGCGGCATTTTGGGCGCCACAAATTTCAGCACACGAGCTTCAGATTATCAGGCGGTGAAAAAAGTTTCCCTTTCTTCCACCAATAAAAGTTATACCGGCCGCGCAATGGCAACTTACGCTTCCGGATGGAACAAAAATAACTGGGCTTTTGTGGTTTCGGCATCCCGAAGAATGGCTCAGGAAGGTTATATTGAAGGAACTTCTTACAATGCTTGGTCGGGATTTTTGGCAGTTGAAAAAAGGTTTACAAAAAACCACAGTTTAAATTTTACGGCTTTTGCAACACCCAATAAACGAGGAAAATCGTCGCCGAACACCCAAGAAGTTTACGATTTAAAAGGCTATCAATACAACGCTTATTGGGGAAATCAGGAGGACGATAAAAGAAATTCAAGAATGAAGGAAATTTTTGAGCCAGTTGTCATGTTAAGCCATTTTTATGAACGCGAAAATACCACCATAAAATCTAGTTTGTCCTACCAATTTGGGCATATTGGAAACAGCAGGTTGGGTTATTTTAACGCCTTAAATCCAGATCCAACCTATTGGAAATATTTGCCAAGTAATTTTTTGAGATTTCCGGACAATCCCGATTATGCAAATGCGTATTTAACGGAACAGGAATTTTTAAAAAACGGACAAATAAAATGGAATGAATTGTATCAGGTAAACGCCGACAACGGAAATTCCTTGTATTATTTGTATGAAGACCGGGTTGACGACACGCAATTTTCAGCAAATTTACTGCTAAACACAAAATTTACGGAGAATATGAACTTCAACGGAGGCGTTTCCTTCAAAAATTTAAGTTCTAAAAATTATGCAAATATGCTCGATTTGTTAGGCGGAAACGGCTTTGTGGATTTAGATCAATATGCGCTTGGTGATGCGCGGCAAAACGATTTAAACAATCCGAACCGAACCGTTGTTGTAGGCGATACATTTCAATACAATTACACCATTAATGCTTTTGTGGCAAGCGCTTTTGGGCAAATTCAGGGATCACAAAACAACTTCGATTATTTTATGGGAATGAATGTTAAAAACACGAATTATCAGCGGGAAGGCTTGTTTAAAAACGGCACTTATTTTGAAAATTCCTTCGGAAAAGGGGAAAAACAAAATTTTATGGATTTCAGCATAAAAGCGGGAACTACCTACAAAATTACCGGTCGACATTTGGTTACTTTAAACGGCGCTTACACCACAAATGCACCCACCATAAAAACGGCATTTTCCAATTCGCGTGTAAACCACAGCATCACGCCCGATTTAACGAGCGAGAAAATCGTCACAGGCGATGTAAGTTATGTTTTCAGGGCACCAAAAATACAATCAAGGCTTACAGCGTATTACACAAAATTTAGCGACGCCATAGAAACTTCTTTCTTTTTTGCGGAAGGCTTGTTGGGCGACCAAGCCGATTTTGTGAATGAAATTATTACGGGTGTCGACAAAATAAATATGGGTGCGGAATTAAGTTTTGACTATCAGGTTTTGCCCACCGTAAAACTGCTTGCCGCAGGTTCTGTCGGTCAATTTACGTACAGTAACAATCCGCAATTGTATATAATTTCTGAGAGTTTTTCAGACTTAAACAGCAATTTTGGAACGGCATATTTAAAAAATTATCACCTTTCCGGAACTCCGCAACGCGCGTATTCATTCACTTTTGAATACCGCGATCCGGCTTATTGGTTTTTTCAAATAAACGCCAACTATTTATCGAACAATTACCTTGATATTTCTCCATTATTGAGAACCAATAATTTTTATTTGGACTCGGACGGCATTCCTTTTTTGGATGATGAAACCGGCGTGGAGGTTTCCCAAGAACAGGTTGATCATTTATTGAAACAAGAAAAATTTAATGCTGCTTTTTTGGTGAATGCCGTTGGCGGAAAATCTTGGAAAATAGATGACTATTATCTCGGATTTTTTATGGGAATCAACAATATTTTGGGTGAATTGTTTAAAACGGGCGGATTTGAGCAATCTAGAAAATCCAATTATCCCGAATTAAAAGAAGACAAACAACTGGAAAAACCCATTTTCGGACCAAAATATTGGTACGGAGGCAACACTTCCTATTATTTAAATTTATATGTAAGATTTTAAAAATAACGCTATGAAAAATAATAAAATAACACAAAAAACTGCAGGATTTTTCCTTTTAATTTTTCTTTTTATCAGTTGTGTAAAAGACGGTGATTTTGAAACGCCGACTGTAGATTGTACAGAACCTCAACTTACGGCCACAACCACCATTCAACAGGTAAAAGAAATGTACACTTTTGGCGGCGCAAAAATCATTGAAACCGATGTTATTATTGAAGGTTACGTGGTTTCCAGCGACAAATCGGGCAATATTTACAAATCAATTTCTATTCAGGATAAAGCGGAAAATCCGACTGCAGCTATTAAAATTTCCATCAATCAAACCAACATTTACACCAAGTATAATGTTGGACGAAAAATTTACGTGAAATTGAAAGGCTTGGCGGTTGGTTACAGTTTTGGAAGTGTGCAAATTGGCGTAGCAACCGGCGACGGTTTGGGCGGTATTTTGGGATCGGAACTAGATAAATATATTTTGCGTTCCTGTGAAGTTGCAGAAATAATTCCGAAGAAAGTTGCGATTTCAGATTTGAATAAGGATATGTTAGAAATGCTCATAGAAATTGAAAACGTGCAGTTTAAAACGAGCGATTTAGGAAAAGCCTACGGAAATGCCGACAATACAGCAACCGTAAATCGTGTGTTGGAAAGTACTGACAATTCCTGTAATTTTCTGGATGAAGTTGTGCTAAGAAATAGCGGTTATGCCAGTTTTAAAAATAATATATTGCCCGAAGGAAAAGGAAGTGTTGTGGCTATTTTTAGCAATTATTACGACGATTTTCAGTTGTATTTGCGCGATACGGATGATGTGAAATTAACTTACCCACGTTGCGATTATTCCAGTTCTTTTCAACCAACAATTACTTTGGCCGCAGTTAAGAAAATGTACCAAGGAAGTATGGTTGAATTTGGTATAGGCAACAATTATGTGTTAGAAGGTTATGTGGTTTCAAGTGACGAACATGGAAGTTTTGAGAAAAAATTGGTGATACAAGATGCTGTTGAAAATGCGACTGCCGGAATTCAATTATTAATCGGTAAATCGGCCAATTTTGAACAATTCAAAGTTGGCGACAAGGTTTTTGTGAAGCTGAATAAGTTGTATATGGCCAAAAAAGACGGTATTTTAACTATTGGTTTTCCAAAAGCAACTACAATAGCCGAAATTGTAGAAACTCAAATTGCCGATTTCATTTACAACAGCGGCGAAAATTTTACCATAATTCCGAAAGAAATATTAATCTCAGAGATTTTGAATCCCGCTTTTGAAAACACCTTGGTGAAGGTAAAAAATGTGCAATTGTCGCAAAATGAACAGGGTTCGGCATTTACTTATTTTAGCGGCACCAACAACGGATTTCGAACTTTGGAAACTTGCAGTATATCCACAAAACTATCGGTTTTTACCAATGGAAAAGCCACTTTTTCCAACGAATTATTTCCGCAGGGAAAAGGAAATATCACTGGAATTTTAAGTAAGGTTCTCGAACTGAGAAGCGTTAATGACGTTCAATTTTCAGAAGCTTATGAAGCGTGTTTGGTGTTTATTCCAAAAATTATGATTACCGAAGTTGCCGATCCAAATAATAAAGCTTCCGCGCGGTTTGTGGAACTTTACAATGCAGGAAATGGAGAAGTAAATTTAACAGGATGGAAACTGAATAAATATTTAAATGGGGCTACAACTGTTTCTGCTTCCCCGTTGGCTTTAACAGGAATTGTAATTCCCGCTGGCGGATTTGCCATTATTGCCGCCAACGACTATAAAATTGCGTTTGATGACATTCCAAATATAGAAACAACCTATATTTCAGGAAATGGCGATGATGTGTATGAATTGGTAGACAATACCGGAACAAGAATTGATATTTTTGGGGTTATTGGCGAAGATGGCAATGGTACAAATTGGGAATATTTAGATGGAAGAGCGAGAAGAAATATTTCTATTTCTGCACCAAATCCACTTTTTACTGTCAGCGAATGGACTATTTATTCTGCAGCTGCAAATCCTAAAATTACCAATCCGAGTTCGCCTCAAAATGCTCCAGATGGTTTTAATCCCAGAGTGAGGTAATGATTTTTAGCATCAAAACAAAAATATATAGAAGAATAGCTTCATCTATCAAAAGTGCATAATTGAAACCAATATTACACTACTTATAAAAAAACCGTTCCTTATAGAACGGTTTTAATCTTTTCTTCTTGGTGTTTATCCACCAATGTCATTTCATCCACAATATGTTTGGCTCCTGAGAAGTTCTCAATAACCCATAACACGTAACGAATATCAACATTGATGGTTCTTTGCAATTTAGGATCAAAGATAACATCACCAGCCATTGCCTCTATGTTTCCGTCGAATGCCAAACCGATGAGTTCTCCTTTTCCGTTTAATACAGGAGAACCTGAATTACCGCCAGTTATATCGTTGTCTGTTAGGAAATTAACGTGCATAGAACCGTCTTCGTCCGCAAAACGACCATAGTCCTTCGCTTTGTTCATCTCGATTAAACGTATTGGTAAATCAAATTCCTCATCCCCTTTTTTATATTTTTTAACCATACCATCCATGGTTGTATAGTT
>JAAFHC010000134.1 GCA_010906935.1 Gelidibacter sp. | reverse complement strand
AAAAAAAAAGTAAATTTTAACGGTTTTGGGTCAAAAAATAAATTAGAATTATTTTAAATAACAAAATAGCTGGTTTTAAAATATATAACAGCGCGAAAATTGATAAATTTTTATTTAATTTTAGTGAATTAATTATAAGTGTTTTAAAATATGAAGCAAACTATTGGCTTTAAATTAAACGGTAAACAAGTTACTGTTGCTATTAATGGAGATGAATCTTTGTTAACAGTTTTACGAGAATACCTAGATAAAACCGGAACAAAATACAGTTGCGGACTAGGACAATGCGGCGCTTGTACAGTGATACTTAATAATCAAACCACACAGTCTTGTATTACATATAGTGATGCTTTTGAAAATGCCGAAATTATTACCATTGAAGGATTGGCAAACAACAATGAATTGCACCCAATTCAGGAGGCTTTTATTGCTTATGATGCTTTACAATGTGGTTTTTGTACTCCGGGTATGATTATGAATTCCTATGGGTTGTTACTTAAAAATCCAAACCCGTCGCGTGAAGAAATTATTTCAGAAATGGAAGTTAATTTATGCAGATGCGGCTCGTATAATCGCATAGTTGATGCCATAGAATCTGCATCAGAAAAAATGTTTAAAAAGATATAATTATGGAAGCGGATAAAATAAATCAACTCTATTTTAGTGATGTAAATCAACCAATTAGGTATGACCGCCGTAAATTTTTAAAGCAATTGGGAAAGGGAATTATTGTAATTTTTTCACTAAGTGAACTCTCGTTTCTTCAAGGTTGGAGCCAACCAACTAACGCACAAAACCAGGAAATAGATTTTAATGCTTATTTAAGAGTAAAGGAAGATGGAAGAGTAGATTGTTATACCGGAAAAATTGAAATGGGTCAAGGCATTATTACGTCATTAGCGCAAGCGTTGGCCGAAGAATTAGAAGTTTCTATAGATCAGGTAGACATGGTTATGGGAGATACAAAACTTTGTCCGTACGACGCCGGAACCTGGGGTTCTTTAACTACCCGTTTTGCCGATCCGGTTATACGTGCAGCTGCCGCCGAAGCCCGAGAAATACTCATTGAAATTGCTTCGGAAAAGCTAAAAGAACCTATTGAAAATTTGGAAGCTGTTAACGGCCGTGTTTTTGTAAAAGGAAATGCTTCTAAAAAAATTGATTATGCTGAATTAACTAAAGGAAAAAAGATTGTTAGACGCCTAACCAAAAAGCCTGAAATTAAAAAAGCTAAAGATTTTAAGATTGTTGGAAAATCTTTTATTAGTACTGATGCCTTGGCTAAAGTAACTGGTCGCGCTAAATATTCTGCTGATATTAAATTACCCGGAATGGTGTATGCCTCAGTTGTTAGACCGCTAATATTTGGATCAAAAAAAATTACTGTAGATGCAACCGCTTTGCGTAATTTTAACGGCGCTCAACTTATAGAAGACGGTGATTTAGTTGCGGTTATTCATTCAGAATCTGAAGTGGCATATAAAGCCGCACAAAGCATTAAAATTACTTGGGAAGCACCTGAAAGTAAAGCAGATACCGAAACTATTTTTAAGTATTTTGAAGATACCATTACAGAAAGCACTGTGTTTGAAAACAACGGCGATTTAGAAATCGGAAAACAAAATTCAGAAAAAATTGTACAGTTCGATTATCATGACGGCTATAAAGCACATGCTGCTATTGAAACACATTGTGCAACTTGTTATTTTGAAAATGATAAATTAACCATTTGGGCATCAACACAAACACCTTTTGGAACGCAAAAAGAATTGGCTGAGACATTGAATATGCCACTAGAAAATGTACACGTTAAACAAATATTTTTAGGTGGTGGTTTTGGCGGAAAAATTTATAATCTTCAAGCTGTTGAAGCTGCAAAAATTGCAAAAATATCCAGAAAACCGGTACAGCTGGTTTGGACTAGAAGAGAAGAGTTTATGTACGACAGATTTAGACCGGCGGCGCTGGTTAAAGTTACATCTGGAGTTGATAATAATGGTAAATTAAACTTATGGGAATTTGATATTTACTGTGCCGGTACACGCGGAACAAAATTATTTTACAATGCACCTAATAACCTAACAAGATTTTTTAACAAAAGTGATGCACATCCTTTCGGAACCGGTGCTTGGCGTGCTCCGGGTAACAATACAACCACTTTTGCACGCGAATCGCATATAGATGCAACAGCACATGCTATTGGTCAAAACCCGCTTGAATTTCGTCTCAATAATTTAAAAGATGAAAATATGATTGCCACCTTAAAATTGGCAGCCGATACCTTCGGATATGATATACCTAAAAAAGAAGGGCACGGCTATGGTATTGCTTTGGGTGAAGATGCAGGTACTTTAGTGGCAATTATTTCTGAAGTGCGTGTGGATAAATCTACCGGAGAAGTACATCCTATAAAAATTGTTTGTGCTCAAGATATGGGGCAAGTTGTGAATCCGCACGGAGCAACCGTTCAAACCGAAGGCGGTATTACAATGGGACTTGGATATGCGCTTTATGAAGAAATTGAATTTGATGGCGGATTGGTAAAAACTAGATCTTTTAATAATTATCCGTTTACTACATTTTCTAAAACACCAAAAATTGCCTGCGTTTTTATGGATAAAATGAACTCTGCGCCGCAAGGTGGCGGGGAACCGGCAATTATTTGTGTGGGTGGCTCCATTGCAAATGCAGTTTTTGATGCTTGCGGAGCAAGAGTTAATCGCATGCCAATTACTCCGCAAAGGGTTATTGCGGCAATGCCTTTATAAAAATTTAATTTAAACAGCAATGAAACCTAAGCCGTATGCATCAATGCTACGGCTTTTTTTATACGTTTAATAGTTTCTGTTTTACCTATCATTTCGGCAATATCAAACAAGTGCGGACCTTTTAATTCCCCAACCAAACTAATTCTAAAAGGTTGCATCACTTTTCCAAAGCCAATTTCTTTGGCGGTGATCCATTCCTTAACGGCAGTTTCAAAATTCAGTGAAGTAAAATCTGCTACTGTTTCTGCAACCCCAATCAATTCTTTCATCAATTCGGCGGTATCTTCTTTCCATTGTTTTTTAATAGCTTTTTCATCGAAGGTGGCTGGAGCTTCAAAAAAGAAATTGCTCAATTCCCAAAAATCATGAACAAATATGGCGCGTTCCTTAATTAAGGAAACAACTTTTGTCACAAATTTCAAGTCTTTTTTGATGCCTTTTTCAGCCAGAATTGGCATATAAAGCGCTGCCAATTCTTCATCGGATTTTAGCATCATATATTGCTGGTTAAACCAGTTGGTTTTTTCCGGACTAAATTTTGCGCCGCTTTTGCTTACACGTTCTATGGTAAATGCCTCGCAAAGTTCTTCCAAGGTAAAAATTTCCTGTTCTGTTCCGGGATTCCACCCCAAAAGTGCCAGCATATTTATAAAAGCATCGGCAAAATAGCCGTCTTCTTTATAACCGCGGGAAACTTCACCGGTTTCTTCATTTTTGTAAGCCAAAGGAAATACGGGAAATCCTAATTTATCGCCATCTCGTTTGCTTAATTTTCCTTTTCCAACAGGTTTTAATATAAGTGGCAAGTGTGCAAATTCTGGTGCTTTCCAGCCAAAAGCTTCGTACAATGCAATATGAAGCGGTAACGAAGGCAGCCATTCTTCACCTCGGATAACGTGCGTAATTTCCATCAAATGGTCATCCACAATATTGGCCAAATGATAAGTGGGCATTCCGTCGCTTTTAAATAATATTTTATCATCCAAAATAGCTGTTCTGAAGGAAACATCGCCTCTAATCATATCAACTGTTTCAATTGTGGCTTCTGTTTCTTCAATATTTGGTTCGTGCATTTTAAATCGCACCACGTATTTATCACCAAGCAACAATCTTTTTGAAACTTCTTCTTTCGATAATGAAATCGAATTCGTCAGTTTTGTCCTATTGTGCCAGTTGTAAATGAAGGTTTTTCCTTTTTCTTCGTGGTCAATTCTGTGAAAATCAAGTTCTTCATTGGTGTCAAAAGCATAATACGCTTTTCCTTTTTCAATCAAAGTTTCCGCATATTGTTTATAAATATGTTTCCGTTCTGATTGGCGATAAGGTCCAAATTTTTCATTTTTTCCCGGTCCTTCATTAAAAGGAATGTTGCACCAATTTAAAGCGTCAATAATATATTGTTCGGCATTTGCAACGTAACGCGCCTGGTCAGTATCTTCAATGCGCAAAATAAAAGTTCCTTGATGTTTTTTGGCAAATAAGTAGTTAAATAGTGCGGTTCTTACCCCACCAATATGTAAAGGCCCGGTTGGGCTAGGAGCAAATCGCACACGAACATGAGTCATATTATCAATAGTTTTATAGTGCAAAGATAAATTTTCGACAGGAATAAGTGTATTTTAAAACAAAAAAAAGGTTGCTTCAAAGCAACCTCTAAAATCAACCCCAAAATTGATTTTAAAAAAAATTCAGATTTGGGTTAAATAAACTAAGTGTGGGTACAAATTGACAATTATTTTACAGTTATATTCTAATATTTTTTTCTATTATTTTTTGCGGTTCTGAGCCAGAAATCACTTTATTAAGCAAATAAAAGTTTAGGCCAATTAGGATTAATAAAATAATCCCTTTTAAAATGTATGATGGAATTTGTGGATTTCTAGTTAACAGCATTTTTATTTGATTTATGGTTCTTCAAAAGTAGTAGAAATATAAGGTATTGTTTGTGGGAATTACCCTTGTTTTTGAAGGGGATATTTCCCCTTTTTTATTTCTTTAATTTTAAAAGAAAATGTTAACTTTATCATTTAAAAATATATTTAGGGAAACATGAAAAAAATTACTTCAGCGGAAGCTTATTCACTTAATCAAAATTTTGTTAAAACACGCTCAAAAGCAATAGATGTGGCTATTGGCAAAAAGGATGCGATATCTTGTTGGTTCTCAATTGAAGAATTAAAAGAATATATTAATTTTGTAGAACAGGAAGGCAAAGCGAAAGGGATTGCCGTAAATGGCTTGCGTATTTATTTGGGGGCCTATGCAAAAAATGAAAATAATCCAATCAAAAGTAATTTATCAACCGTATTTTTTATACCAACGCAACCAAAAAAAAATAGCGCGTCAGAAAATGAGTTCTTGACATCTCCCAGTATTGATATCATAGAAATTGACGGATTAAATGACGGTCAATACGGTAATCCGCCTTCGGCTGTATATCCCCAATAATTTTATGATACAGAAATATTTTTTTATCATTAATTATTTTGTAATAATTGCTTTTGGCATTTTTTTCTATAAAAAATATGCACATAACACACAGTTAAAATTATTTTTATATTTTTTGATTTATTCTTTTTTTACTGAGGTTGCAGGAACCTATTTCGCCGTTGTTTTAAAAACGCAAACTTTTTTTATATACCACACTTGGATTATATTGAGCCTATATTTTTATGGGTTGTTTTTTTTGGCAAGGATTAAAAACATCAAGGCACGTGCAGTTATAAAAGGTTTATTGGTGTTTTACCTAATTTATACGATCATAAATATTTCATTTTTTAAGGATTTTGCTCACGAGTCATTAATTGACAATATTATTATTGGAAGAATTTTAATCGTAATTTTCGTATTGCTTTATTTTTCTGAATTATTGAACAGCGATGCTATTTTAAATATTAAAAAGTCGTTATTTTTTTGGATAAGCATTGGCGTTTTATGCTACAATATAGGTTTTATACCTGTATATGTAATTGGTGAATATATTTCTTTCCGAGGTATTTTTCGTTACATAGCATTCGGTTTAAACATAATTATGGGAGCTTGTTTTATTTCCGGATTTTTATTGAGTAAAAAGGAATATAACGTTTAACTTATGGACCAAACAGAAATACAAGTTTTGATTTTTGTTGTCACTATCATTGTTTTAATCTTGGCAATCACATTAATCTTGTTTTTTTCTTTTTTTCAACAGAAAAAAACCGCTTATTTACTTGAACAAAGGGAAACTAAAATTCGTTTTGAGGAGGAAATCACCAAATCAAAATTGGAAATTCAAGAACAGGCGCTTAAAAACATCAGTTGGGAAATTCACGACAATGTTGGGCAACTTTTGTCAGTGGCAAAAATGCAAATAAACATGCTTCAAATGGAAGTGCCTGAAAAACAAAAAATTAAGCTTATTGAAGTTGGCGAGATTGTAGGAAAATGCCTTCATGAACTTAGGGGTTTGGCAAAATCGTTAAATCCGGAAACCATTAAAAACAAAGGTTTAATTGATTCATTAACTCATGAAATTGATAGATTCAATCGTTTAAATTTTATAAATGCTTCATTAGTCGTGTCAAACGATTCCTTTCATTTGAGCAATGAAAAAGAAATCATTCTCTTTAGAATTTTACAGGAATCTTTTAACAATACCCTAAAGCATTCTAAGGCCAATAATTTAACGGTGAGATTGAATTATAATCTGACTGATTTAGAAATTTTTATGGAAGATGACGGTGTTGGTTTTGATATGAATGCCAACAATAACTTGGGCGGAATTGGATTATTGAATATGCAAAGCCGCACAAAATTAATAGGCGCAAAATTTGTAATGGAATCTGCAGAAAATAAGGGAACTAAATTATATATTAGTTGTCCGAAATAGAAAATCCATGGAAAAAATTGATATAATTATTGTTGATGATCATTTATTGTTTTCACAAGCGCTTAATGGTTTAATTTCGGCATTTGAAACGTACAATGTATTGGCTGTTTTAGTTAACGGGAAAGAGCTTGTGAATTACTTTGCCGATGAAAATAAACATCCTGACATTGTTTTAATGGATATTC
>JAAFHC010000133.1 GCA_010906935.1 Gelidibacter sp. | reverse complement strand
TTAAACATACTTCGGCGCCTTTTTATCAAATGGCATTAACCTTTAACAAACGCGATTGTTTAAGTGTGGTGAAGCAATATGGCATAAAAACAGCAATATCTTACTTCTTAAATAAAGGCGATAACATTAATGTGGATGAAATAATTGCCAAAGTAGGTTTGCCTTGTTTTGTAAAACCCAACAATGCAGGTTCCAGTTTCGGAATTTCTAAAGCAAAAACTGCTGCGGAAATTATTCCCGCCATAGAAAAAGCTTTCAAGGAAGATTCGCAGATATTAATAGAAGAATTTTTGGACGGACCCGAAATTACCATTGGCGTTGTTGAATTCAAAGGAAAAATTAAAGTGCTTCCAATGACAGAAATTGTATCAGAAAACGAGTTTTTCGATTATGAAGCAAAGTATTTAGGAAAATCACAGGAAATTACGCCCGCCAGAATCTCCTCTGAAATTCACGAAAAATTAGAAAAAATTGCTGCTCACGTATACAAAATTTTAAATATGAGCGGTTTTTCTCGGTCGGAATATATTTTGGTAAATGACGAGCCTTATTTTTTAGAAATGAATACTGTGCCGGGCTTGACAACGGCAAGTTTAATTCCACAACAAGCTGAAGCTGCTGGCATTAGTTTAGAAGAACTTTTTCACAATGCCATTGAAATGGCTTTAAAAAACGACAGATGAAACGAGCATTACAAATTTTGACACATAAAGGAATTATTATTGGCAGGCAGCATCTGTTACCGCTAAAAAATAAAATTTAAACAGATGAAAAAAGCAATTTTCCCGGGATCATTTGACCCAATTACTTTAGGACACGTTGACATTATAAATAGAGCATTGCCTTTATTTGCTGAAATTATTATTGCTGTTGGCGTAAATACCGAAAAGGCCTACTTATTTTCTTTGGAAGAACGTGTCAGCTTTATCAAAAAACATTATGCCAATGAGCCTAAAATAAAAGTGGAAACGTATACGGGCTTAACCATCGATTTCTGTAAAAAATTAAACATTCATTTTATTTTAAGAGGCTTGCGAAATCCGGCCGATTTTGAATTTGAAAAAGCGATTGCACAAACCAACAGAAAATTATCGACTGTTGAAACAGTGTTTTTGCTTACCTCAGCCGATACTTCATTTATAAGTTCAAGCATTGTACGCGATGTTTTGCGAAATGGCGGTGATATTTCAGGTTTTGTCCCTGAAAGTGTTCCGAAAAAATTGTGATGATGAACTTCAAAAAACACATTTTTTTAGCACTAATCACTTTATTTTCGGGTTTAATTTCTGCGCAAAAAACATTGACAGATTTCACAACCACATTTGAAAAATCAAAGGGAACAGAAACTGCCACTTACCAAGAAACCATTGCATTTTACAAAAAATTGGCAGCTATTTATCCTGAAATTTCTTTGTTGGAAATGGGCGAAACCGACAGCGGATATCCTCTTCATTTGGTGGTTTTTAACGCTTCAAAAGAATTCGATTTCAATAAAATTCACCTCAGCAAAAAAAATATCATTTTAATCAACAATGCCATTCACCCCGGAGAATCTGATGGTGTTGATGCATCTATGATGCTGTTAAGAGATATTGTTCAGGATAAAAACAACCTCAAAAAATTAAAAAATGTGGTGCTTGCTGTAATTCCAATCTACAATATTGGCGGCGCTTTAAACAGAAACAGTTTTTCCCGCGCAAACCAAAACGGTCCGAAGGAATACGGATTTCGGGGAAATGCTCAAAATTATGATTTAAATCGTGATTTTATCAAAGCCGACACAAAAAACGCCAAATCTTTTGCTGAAATTTTTCAATTGGTGAAACCCGATGTTTTTATCGACAATCACGTGAGCAACGGCGCCGATTACCAATACGGAATCACGCATTTATTTACGCAACACAATAACTTGGGAAATGACTTGGGCAATTTTATTGAAAATGAAATGAGACCCAACATAGAAGCTTCGTTGCTGAAAAAAAACATCATCATTACGCCTTATGTAAATGTTTGGGGAACAACACCAGAAAGTGGCTTTAGTCAGTTTTTCGACAGTCCGAGATATTCCACTGGATACAGCACGTTGTTCAACACTTTGGGAATGATGGTGGAAACACATATGTTAAAACCCTACAAGCAACGCGTTGAAGAAACCTATAGTTTACTAGAATCTACAATCGATTTCACCATTGAAAAAGGAACTGAAATTGCTGAACTTCGCAACAATGCAGTGGCGAAGATTTTGGCAAAAAAAACCTATCCAATTGCTTTTGAACTAGATAAAAACACCTTTTCAACCTTGCAGTTTAAAGGCTACGAAGGAAGTTATATCGACAGTAAAGTGACCAATGGCAAACGCTTGTTTTATGACAGAACAAAACCCTTCACAAAACCTGTAAAATATTATAACAATTTTATTCCTTCAAAAGAAATAGAAATCCCAAAGGCCTATATTTTAAAACAAGGCTGGCAGAAGGTTTTAGAACGTTTAAAAGATAACAATATTGAATTTATTACTTTTAAAAACGACACCATCATCACTGCTGAAGAGCAACATATTAAAGATTTTCAAACAAGTAAAAGACCTTTTGAAGGACATTTTATCCATTCAAAAACCGAAGTTCTTGCCGAAACCAAAAAGGTAACGTTTCAAAAAGGCGATATTTATATTCCCACACAACAAAACGGGATTCGTTATATGATAGAAACTTTAGAAGCTGAAGCAACGGATTCTTTCTTCAACTGGAATTTTTTCGACACCATTTTAGAGCAAAAAGAACATTTTTCGTCCTATGTTTTTGAAGATATTGCTGAAAAGCTGTTGGAGGAAAACAAGTCGTTGAGAGATTTACTGAATAAGAAAATGAAAGCAGACAAAGATTTTTCAGAAAATGCCGAAGCGCAATTAGATTTTGTGTACAAAAATTCTCCTTATTATGAAAAAGCACATTTAAAACTGCCTGTTTATAAAGTGTTTTAGTTGGTTGTTGGATATTCTTTTTTACTTGAAATAAAATTAAATACTTCTCGAATGGTTCTTTTTCTAATTTTTCGTTGTAAATCCATATCAACCTGTTTGAGTGTATATTGAAATTTGACTTCTAAATAATCCATTTTCATTTCAACCACTTTTAAATTATAAGATTTTGGTTCAATATATTCTCCAAAGCTTTTAAGTGATGAAATTATTTCTTTTTCAAGTTGTTCAATGCTATCTATATATTTTAGAGCTATTTGAAAATCTACGGTCATTAATCTTATATCTCTTTTTGTATAGTTGATAATTTCCCCATAATGAACTTTTGAATTTGGAATAATTACAATGTCATCATCATCATTAAGAATTTTTACTTTTAACATACTAATTTCAACTATTTTCCCTTTTATATTGTCGATTTTAACAAGATCATTTACTTCAAAGGTATTTGAAAAACTTAAATATATTCCGCTTAAAAAATCTACAATATATTCCTTAGTTAATATTGCAAAGGCGGCTGCAACAATGGTTAAAGACGTTATTAACTCTGAAGGATTTATTCCAAAGACACTTAATAACATGATAAATATGCCTATGCCAATAGTGACATTTGCAATATTCTCTATGCCAAAATGCACATTATTTTTTTTGTTTTTAGGAATTTTATTTCTTTTAGAATAAAAATATTTAACAGTATTAGATAAAAAATTTATGGCCATATAAAAAATAATAAATGCCAATACAGATTGTAATTGATAATATTCAACTATTACTTTAGAGGTAATGGCATTGAAAAATTTCAAATAAATTACCCCAAACAATAAAACTACGTTTATAATAAATATCCAATATTTTTTCATTGTTTTCTATTTTATGCGGTCTTTGTTAATGATTAATTCCCAGTAACCCACATCAATCCATTTTTTAAATTTGAAACCCACTTCTTTAAATTGGGCTATTTTTTCAAATCCGAATTTTTCATGCAAAGCGATGCTTGCATCATTGGGAAGTGAAATTCCTCCAATGACGGCGTGAAAACCCAAATCTGTAAGTTGGCCAATCAATTCTTTGTAAAGCAGCGAACCTATTCCATTTTTTGTCGCTTCCTTTTTCAGATAAACCGTGCTTTCAACGGTATGTTTATAGGCCGATCTTGGTTTCCATACACTTGCATAAGCATAACCTAAAATCTCATTGTCTTTTTCAAAAACAAGCCAAGGAAATTTTGAATTTGTAGCTTGTATTCTTCCGCGCATTTCTTCCGCGCTTACTTTCAATTCCTCAAAAGTGACGCAAGAATTAAGAACATAGTCATTGTATATTTCAGCTATTTCCTGGGCATCTTCAATATTAACTGGTCTAATCATGATAGGTAAATAACTGATTTGAATTGATATTTCATGAATATAAAAATGATAACCAATCAGAATGTAAACGTTAAATCGAACTTAACTTTAGACATTTTAAGCACTCCAAACTTTAGGCACTTAATGGAACCGATTCATTTTATTGCCAAATATCAAAAATTACTCAGGCCAATCAATAGTATCATCATCAATAAAAAAAGGTGTCCATTGAATTTCATCCAAAACACCATCATTGATCCAAAAATTGATAGATTTTTCTTCAATTTCAATCACTTTTTGATCTTCGATATCGTCCTCTGAACAATCTTCAAGGCTCCATTCTCCCAAGTCCATTTCGTCAAGCTCTTTTATCAAACCTTCTTGAAACAAACCAATTAAACTTTTTCCTTCCAATTCATAAAAATCATCGTTTACAGAAATCATGATTAATTTCCAATCTTCTTCCTCATCAAAACTAAGCGATAACAATAATTCATCATATTGCCAAGATTCCGTCAAATCCTTTTTAGAATCGGAATGCGAATACTTGTCGATAAATGAAGGTTTCCCAAGCATTAATTCCACTTCTTTTCTGGTCATTCCAAATTTCAGGTTACCCAATCCGTAACCTAGTTTTATTTCTTTGAGCGCTTTTTTCATAATTTTATAATATTAAAATATTTCTTTAAATATACAATTTATTCGGAAATCACAAGATTGAAAACCGTTTTTGGATTTATGTGCAATAAAAAAAATGAGTACAAAATATGATTTTTATGTTGTCTTTTTACAAATCATTAAAAATAAAGGATATTTCTTTATTTTATTACCAAACTCTTTTTCAATCTCTAAAGGTATTTTATTGTACGCAATTTCAAAACCATTTTTTAATAAAATGGCACTTAATGCAACCCTGTCAAAACCATTATGACCAATAAAATCGGGCACATGGGTGTGAAAAGAACCGTCTTCTTTAACCAAATCGGCAATGCACAAATAACCGCCTTTTTTTAACATCACATTGAAAATCTTAGAAATCTTGTCAATATCAATAATATGATGAAGTGTCATTAACGTATAAATTACATCATATTCATTTTCCTTTACCGAAAACCCATCTTCGAGCAAATCGACAAGAAGCGGTTTAAAATTTTTAATATTTTCATTGGCTATTTTTTCCTGCAAAACTTTTATCATTCCTTCAGAAGTGTCGGCAAGCGTAATTGTCCCAAACAAATCTTTTAATTGATAACTTAACAATCCTGTTCCGCAACCAAACTCAAAAGCATTCATGGTTTTATTTGGTTCAATAAAATCAACCATTTCTTTTGCAATGGTTATTGCCCGTTCCGTTTTAAGTGGGTCATTATCCCATTCTTTGGCTTGTATGTCGAAATGCTTCATGAATTTTTAATTTTCTTAATTTCCTAGCAAATATAAGTGTTTATCATTAGTCTTACACCCAGAATCATCATAAATAATGAGTAACATCAATGACACTTTATCATTTAAGGAACTAATATCCTAGCAATCTGTTCTTGAAAAAGATTTAAAATCAATCTATCATTAACAGCCGCCATGACCGCAAAAATGAGTATTTTGCGGCTTAGGAAAATTGAGTATAAATGAAAGTATGTATTGCTGAAAAACCAAGTGTTGCGCGTGAAATTGCTGCCGTTTTAGGTGCAAACACCAAACACGACGGCTATTTTGAGGGGAATGGTTACGTGGTTACTTTCACATTCGGACATTTATGCACGTTGTTTGAACCCAACGATTATAAACCGCACTGGAAAAGCTGGGATTTGAATAATTTACCCATGCTTCCCGAAAAATTTGAAACAAAAGTTAGTGACAATCAAGGCATCAAAAAACAATTCAACATTGTTAAAAGTTTGTTCGACAAAGCCAGTTTAATTATCAATTGTGGTGATGCCGGACAAGAAGGAGAATTGATTCAACGCTGGGTAATTCAGCAGGCAAATTATAAAGGAGAAGTTAAACGTTTGTGGATTTCCTCTTTAACTGCGGAAGCCATCAAAGAAGGATTTGAAAATTTAAAACCTTCAGAAAACTACGACAATTTATATTATGCTGGCTATTCAAGAGCCATTGGCGATTGGCTTTTGGGAATGAATGCTACCAGATTATACACCTTAAAACACGGTGGAAACAAACAAGTTTTATCCGTTGGAAGAGTACAAACGCCTACTTTGGCGATGGTGGTAAATCGGTTTAAGGAAATAGAAAATTTCGTGCCGCAACCCTATTGGGAATTGCAAACGCTTTACCGAGAAACGCTTTTTAATTGTGAAGAAGGACGCTTTCAAAAAAAGGAAGATGGAGAATTGCTGGCGAATAAAGTAAAAGAAAGTAATTTTGAAATTGTTTCCGTCACCAAGAAAAAAGGGAAAGAAAATGCGCCAAAACTATTCGATTTAACCGGATTGCAAGTTTATTGCAATAATAAATTCGATTTTTCAGCCGATGAAACCCTAAAAATTGTCCAAAAATTATACGAACAAAAAGTAGT
>JAAFHC010000132.1 GCA_010906935.1 Gelidibacter sp. | reverse complement strand
TCAATAAACTTGCTATAGTATCTCCCATTATTAAGAATAATTATAAATAATAGGCAAATATACTAAATTAGAATCATTCTAAACAATGATAATTGTCACTTATTTAGATTCATTCTGTAATATTTTAATATCTAAAATTAATCGATCGATGTCCGCACTGTCTGTACCGTCATAGAAACCGCGAATCTGACGTTTTTTATCGACCAGTATAAAATTTTCGGTATGGATAAAATCCTGCAAACCGCCATCGCCCTCATCCAAAACAGCAAAATAGCTTTTGCGCGCCAACTCATATATGTGTTTTTTGTCGCCTGTGGTGATATTCCATTTGGCATCAATGACGCCTTTTTTAACGGCATATTCCTTTAAAATTGGAATACTGTCCATTTCCGGCGTTACTGAAAGCGACAAGAATTTAATATCATCATCATTTTTAAAAACCTCCTGCAATTTTCCCATATTATTTGTCATCACCGGGCAAATGGTCATGCATCGTGTAAAAAAGAAATCTGTCACATAAATTTTATCTTTATAATCTTCATGTGTCACTATTTCTCCATTTTGGTTGATCAGTTTAAAATCGGCAACCTTGTGGTTTCTTCTTATATGAACCACGCTTTCATCAACCAATTTAGGGTTTACGTCGGCAGGATTAAAAACTGGCAATTTTTTTTCAGGCGTTAAAAGCGCGTAAATGGCATAAACCATCCCAACAGAAAAAACAGCCATAATAATAAGTGTTGGAACAGATTTTTTGAAGAATTTTAGATTCATTTTTTGAAAATTAAATCACAAATTTAGTGCAAATGATTATTATAGTTACTAAACATATTTAAATCTTTGTTAAAACCTCCAATAACCTAATTAATCAGTTTTTACAACTGTATTTAAAACCGTACATTTGTGCGATTTTAGTAATTTGAAGAAATATATATGGACATATTGATTAAAGCGTTACAGTTTATTTTAAGTTTATCTTTTTTAATTGTACTGCATGAATTGGGACACTTTATCCCTGCAAAAATATTTAAAACCCGCGTTGAAAAATTCTACTTATTTTTTGATTATAAATTCTCTTTATTCAAAAAGAAAATTGGCGATACGGTTTACGGTATTGGTTGGATTCCATTGGGTGGTTATGTGAAAATTTCAGGTATGATTGACGAAAGCATGGATACCGAACAAATGAAACAACCCGCGCAACCTTGGGAATTTAGATCGAAACCGGCTTGGCAACGTTTAATTATTATGCTTGGTGGCGTTACGGTGAATTTTATATTGGGGATTTTAATTTACATTATGATTGTTTTTGTTTGGGGGGTTGATTATATAAAACCAACCGACGTAAAAGAAGGCTTTGCCGTAAATGAAGTATTCAAAGAATATGGCTTTAAGGACGGCGATAAAATATTGAAATTTGATGGTGTTGAACCTTTGGATGTAACCGACGTTAACAAACATTTATTTTTAAGAGGTCTTACTTCACTTGAGGTATTGCATGAAGATGGTACAACGGAAACCTTAAATATTCCTGAAAATATTGGAGAAGTTATGTGGGAAAAAGGGATTATGGAGCCTTTTGCCGTGCGAATTCCACCGGTAATTGATACTGTTATTGCCGGCTCAATTGCCGAAAAAGCAGGATTATTGAAAAATGACAAAATTGTGGCTGTTAATAATACGCCTGTTGCTTATTGGCATGAATTTACGAAATTGGTAGTGAATTCAACAGATGAAATTAACATCAAAGTTGATAGAAATGGTGAACCTCAAAATATCAGCCTTCAACCTGGAGAAGATAACAAAATTGGCGTTTCATTTAATCAACTAAATGCCGTTAACTTTCAGCATAAAAATTATACGTTCTTAGAAAGTATTCCCAAAGGAAATTCTTTGGCCGTTTGGACATTGAAGGATTACATCACACAATTTAAATATGTTTTCACTAAAAAAGGCGCAACAAGCATTGGCGGTTTTATTGCAATCGGCAATATTTTCCCGGCTACTTGGAGCTGGCAAGCTTTTTGGAGCATTACTGCATTCCTTTCAATCATGCTGGCATTTATGAATTTATTGCCAATCCCGGCATTGGATGGCGGCCATGTGATGTTTACTTTGTATGAAATGATTACCGGCAGAAAGCCAAGCGACAAATTTTTAGAATATGCCCAAATCACTGGATTTCTATTGTTAATTGCACTGCTTATTTTGGCAAACGGAAACGACGTTGTAAAACTGTTCTCGTAAAAATATTTTCTTAAAAACAAAAAAGCGCCATTCAATCATTTTGAATGGCGCTTTTTTTATGTTAAATTTTTATAAAACTTTTAATGGTTCGCCTTTAGGTTTGTCTCTATTCATTTCAAGCATATCAACATTGCTTGCTTCAACACCCAATAAATGTTTGCTAAAATGATCGGCTGTTAGCCAAAAGAAATATTCTGTCATATCTCCAAAAGCGTGGCGCTGGCCAGGCATCACCATATAATCAAATCGCTTGTTTGCTTTTATTAATGCGTCTGCCATTCTTATGGTGGCTCCAGGATGTACATTATTGTCAACATCTCCAGTAACCAGCATTAATTTCCCTTTTAAATTTGAGGCTAACGATTGATTTTTGTCAATATCATATTTGTAAGAAATTTTTCCGTCATCTTCCATTTCCTCTTTCACGCCATGATGCGTTTCGCTCCACCAGCTGTTATACATAGAATTGTCGTGATTTCCTGCGGAAGAAACTGCAGCTTTAAAGAAATCTGGGTAAACCAGCATCGCTGCGGTCGACATGAATCCACCACCTGAATGTCCGAATATTCCCACTTTTTCAATGTCAATGAATGAATATTTATCGGCCATTTGTTCCGCAACGTATTTTTTATCGGCCAACCCATAATCTCTCAGGTTTCCGTAGCCATAATTATGATACCATTTGGAACGATCCGGATGCCCGCCGCGATTTCCTAATGTAATCACCACAAATCCAACCTGTGCAATGCGGTCGGTTCTGTTCATTCTAATAGAAAAAGATTTGTCCACCGCTTCAGTTTGTGGTCCTGGATACACATATTCAATTAACGGATAAACTTTTGTGGAATCGAAATCGTAAGGTTTGTACATCACGCCATAAAGATCTGTAATTCCGTCAGCAGCCTTCATTTTAAAAGGTTCTGGAAATTTATATCCGGTGGCAAACAATTGCGACAAATCAGCTTCTTCCAAGTCCATGACCACACTTCCGGCATTGTTTCTTAATTCCGATTTTGGAACTGTATTTACCCTGGAATAATTGCTCACAAAATAAGCATTTGAATCGGCCATGCTTACTTCCGTATTAAAATCACCAGGATTTATATTTTTCAATCCGGCGCCATTCAAATCAATGCGATACAAATTTGAGAAATAAGGATCTTGATTGGCGTCAACGCCATTTGCCGTAAAGTAAATCACGCGCTCTTTTTCATTGATATTTTCAAAATCATCAACGTGAAATGAGCCTTTGGTAACCTGCTGTTTTAAATTGCCTTTTACATCATATAAATAAAAATGCGCCCAGCCATCACGTTCCGACCAATGCAATATTTCCTGTTCATTGTTAAACAACACCAAAGGTTTAAATTCAATATACGTGTTAAATCTTTCTTCAATCAAAACAGTCACTTCACCAGTGGCCATATCAGCAACACAAATATCCAGTTTTTTTCGGTCTCTGCTAATGGTGTTAAAATAGATTTTTCCTTTTTTTGATAATAATAAATCAGGCTTAAATTCATCATCTGCATTGGATTTTTTTTCCGGAGTTCTGTAAACCGATACACTTTGTTGCTTTACGGTATCTAATTTTACTTTGACAATGCTTTTTGAAGGAATGTTAAAAATCAACAATTCCTCTTTAGAAAATTCCTTTTCACCCGGCATATGGTATTTATAAGTTTCCAACGTCGGTCTATTTTTGGCAACCGAATTGATAACCCATAAATCTTTGAGTGCTCTGTCATCTGATTTTTGGAAAATGAAATTTTTAGAATCGTGAGACCAAGTTCCCCATATTCCTTTTCTTTCATCCTTTTTTTCTTCTTTTGTTTCGTTATTTTCATCCCTGCTTCCACCATAGCCGTAATTTTCTACACCATCGGTTGTCCATTTATTTTCAACAATGGTGGAATCTTTTTCATTTTTAACAGCTTTTAAAAAGTTTGCTTTATCCATCCAATACAAATTGTAGTTCTTTGAAAACAGCACAATAGAACTGTCTGGCGCAATATTTGGCCAGCGTTTTAATTTTTCATCTTCCTTTTTATTGTCAATAATGGTAAGTTTGTCATCTCCTAATTTATACTCAAGGTGATACACCTTTTTCTCCATTTTAGGTTTCTTTTTCTTGTCCTTTTTAACAACAGTTGAATCCATTTCAGTCTCCTCTTTTTTCTTGTCGGCTTTTACATCAACTTCAACAGCTTCTACTTCTTCTGTTGAAGTGATTCTGAAACGAACGGCAGTTTCGTTTTTAACAAATTTAAAATCGAATTTTGGCAAATGTTGCGCATCGTACGGATCTTTAGTGATTTCCGTTAACCATTTTGCCATTTTTGCATTGTCAAATAATTTGGTTTTAGATCTTTGGTCGGCGTCAACCAAATAATAATTGGAACCGGAAGTTGTTTTATACTGATACCAAAAACGATTTCCTTTCTTTAACCAATGTGGCGCTACGGTTGTTGAATGCACCAATTTGGCTAAATTATCTGGAGAATATTTGGCTGCCAATCGATAATTTGGTGATGGCGTAAGATTGCTTTCAACTATGTTAGCTTTAAATTGTGCGTAAATAAAATTGGTGCTTAGTAATAATAAGAGGAGTAATTTATAAAATTTCATACGAGTTTTTGTTAATTAAATATTTGAGCTAAAGTTCTTTAAAACTAATCATTTATCAAAACTAAAGTTCGTTTTTTTTGCATAAAAAAAGTCCCAGTTTACTGAACTGAGACTTTTTCAAAATTATTTTGTTTGATCTTTAATCTGCCAACACAATCACGTAATTTTCCTTCATTTCAATGGTGCCGCTTTTAATTGGCAAGGAATATTCCCCTTTGATATTTGTAAATTTACTTTCAAATTGTTCGTCAATTATAATATTCGTGCCCTTAAATTTTACCTCGCCTTCAATAAGTAACGAAACTATTGGCGCGTGATGGTTTAACAGCTGAAATTTGCCATCACTTCCAGGCAATGACACCACATCCACTTGCGTTCGTAATATGGTTGCTTCTGGTGTTACTATTTCTAAAATCATTCTTTTTAGTTTTTAGTTTTATGCTTCCGCTAACATTTTTTCTCCTGCGTCAATAGCTTCTTGAATGGATCCTCTAAGGTTAAATGCAGCCTCAGGATATTTATCAAGTTCCCCGTCCATAATCATATTAAATCCTTTAATAGTGTCTTTAATATCAACCAACACACCAGGAATTCCTGTAAATTGTTCGGCAACGTGGAATGGTTGTGATAAGAAACGTTGTGCCCTTCGCGCTCTGTAAACCACTAATTTATCTTCTTCAGATAACTCTTCCATTCCTAAAATGGCGATAATATCTTGTAATTCTTTATAACGTTGCAACAATTCTTTTACACGTTGTGCACAATCATAATGTTCGTGACCTAAAATGTCGGCTGTTAAAATTCTTGAAGTAGAATCCAATGGATCCACTGCAGGATAAATACCCAATTCCGCAATTTTACGAGACAATACTGTTGTAGCATCTAAATGCGCAAAAGTGGTTGCTGGCGCTGGATCCGTTAAATCATCTGCAGGAACATAAACTGCCTGAACTGAAGTAATTGAACCATTTTTTGTTGAAGTAATACGTTCTTGCATGGCACCCATTTCAGTTGCCAAAGTTGGTTGATAACCTACTGCTGAAGGCATACGACCTAACAATGCTGATACTTCTGAACCCGCTTGTGTAAAACGGAAAATATTGTCTACGAAAAATAATACGTCTTTTCCTTGTCCTTCACCAGCACCTGCGCCGTCACGAAAATATTCGGCAATGGTTAATCCTGATAAAGCAACACGAGCGCGTGCTCCTGGAGGTTCATTCATTTGTCCGAAAACAAAGGTGGCTTTTGATTCTCTTAATCCTTCTTTGTCCACTTTAGACAAATCCCATCCTCCTTCTTCCAAAGAGTGCATAAAAGCATCTCCATATTTTATAATGCCCGATTCTAGCATTTCTCTTAAAAGGTCGTTTCCTTCACGTGTTCTTTCACCAACACCTGCAAATACAGATAAACCACCGTGACCTTTTGCAATATTGTTAATCAGCTCCATCAACAATACCGTTTTACCTACTCCGGCGCCACCAAATAATCCAATTTTACCGCCTTTTGCATAAGGCTCAATTAAATCGATTACTTTAATTCCCGTAAATAAAACTTCAGTTGAAGTAGATAAATCTTCAAATTTTGGTGCTTGTCGGTGAATTGGCAATCCGTTTTCACCGTCTTTAGGTAGATTTCCCAATCCATCAATGGCATCGCCAATTACGTTAAATAACCGTCCGTAAATATCTTTACCAACTGGCATTTGAATTGCTTTACCAGTGGCAACAACTTCAGTTCCTCTGCTTAATCCGTCTGTTGAATCCATAGAAATGGTTCTAACGGTATCTTCACCAATATGTGATTGTACTTCTAATACCAACAATGAACCATCTTTTCTAGTGATTTCCAAAGAATCGTATATTCTTGGAAGCTCAGATTCAGATTTAAATTCAACGTCTATAACCGGTCCAATAATTTGTGCAACTCTACCTATAACTTTTGCCATTACTTTAACTATTTATTTTTTAGATATTTACTCTTTTGGGCTTCGCCTTAATTTTCAAGGTGCAAAGATAGTTTTTTGATTTTATT
>JAAFHC010000131.1 GCA_010906935.1 Gelidibacter sp. | reverse complement strand
ATAGGATTGCGCAATTTTAAACGTTCTTCAATAAATGCAGGACGCATATCAAAAAGATTTTCAACAATTTTAGCAATTTCGCCATCCGATTTTTTCACTTTTGAAGTGCCATAGGTATTTACATAAATTCCCATAGGTTTTGCAACGCCAATGGCATAGGAAACCTGCACCAAAATTTCATCTGCAACACCAGCAGCGACTAAGTTTTTAGCAATATGACGTGTGGCATACGCGCCGCTTCTGTCTACTTTACTTGGGTCTTTTCCTGAAAATGCGCCACCGCCGTGAGCACCTTTTCCGCCGTAAGTGTCCACAATAATTTTTCTTCCCGTCAATCCGGTATCTCCGTGCGGTCCGCCTATCACAAACTTACCGGTTGGGTTTACGTGATAAATAATGTCATCATTAAACAACGCTTGTAAGCCTTCCGGTAATTTGGCAACCATTCTCGGAATTAAAACAGCAATTACGTCACTTTTAATTTTAGCTAGCATCGCTTCATCATTCGGTCCAAAATCGTCGTGTTGCGTGGAAACCACAATGGTGTTAATTCTTACAGGCACATTGTCATCCGTATATTCTATAGTAACCTGACTTTTAGAATCTGGTCGCAAATACGTGATTTCTTTATTTTCTCGGCGCAATTCGGCAAGTTCAAACAATATTTTATGGCTTAAATCCAAGGCCAAAGGCATATAATTCTCGGTTTCATTGGTGGCGTAACCAAACATCATTCCCTGGTCACCAGCGCCTTGTTCTTCTTTAATTGCCCTATCAACACCTTGATTAATATCTTGGGATTGTTCGTGGATGGCAGAAAATATACCGCAGGAATTTCCGTCGAACATATAGTCGCTCTTGGTATACCCAATTTTATTGATGACGTCTCTGGCTATTTTTTGAACGTCCAAATACGTTTTCGATTTTACTTCTCCTGCTAAAACCACTTGTCCGGTAGTCACCAATGTTTCACAGGCAACTTTTGAATTGCGGTCAAACGCCAAAAAATTATCGACTAAGGCGTCTGAAATTTGATCTGCAACTTTGTCTGGGTGTCCTTCTGAAACGGATTCAGACGTAAATAAATATGACATATTTTTTAGTTATTTAGTAATTAAAATTGAGGAAACTGAGTGGTTGCGCTGGTCGCTAAAGAAGTAAATAATTACTGCTTTAGCATTTTTTTATGAGGTTGCAATCAGTTCAAATTTTTCCTCGTGAAATTCAATGTGCAAATTTAGGAAAAGTAAAAATTATAAAATGTAAAAAATTCATTTTTATTTTTAAATTACTTGCGTATTAAAAAAATGTGATTACATTTGTGGCATCAAAATAACAGCAAATGACCATAAAATTGAACAATATGATGTGTATGATGTGTAAAATTTACGCAGAGGACACTATTGTTTAAAATTTAATAAAATATAAAACAGTAAAAGCCTCTGAATTTTCAGAGGCTTTTTTTATAAATAAAATCAAAATGAACTTAAAATTCCAATTTTCGAAATCTATAATTTGTTGTATGCAAATGCAAATGATGCAAATCATCATGAAAAGATATTGCCTAAACTGATTGGAATAAAAAAATCTAAAACGATTAAAGTCCCTTTGGTAATATCTAAAACCAAAGGGACTTTTTTATTTCAAAAACCAACATAAAAATACTAAAACATAAAATCATGAGCACACAAAAATTTTCAACACAAGCATTACACGCAGGACACGATGTTACCAAAAACGCAGGAACCAGAGCCGTTCCAATTTACCAAACCACTTCGTATGTATTCCATAACTCGGAACACGCCGCCAATCTTTTTGGACTTGCCGAGGCTGGTTTTATCTATACGCGTTTAAATAATCCGACAAACGACATTTTGGAGCAACGACTCGCAGCACTGGAAGGCGGAATAGGCGCGGTGGTAACTGCTTCCGGAACTGCGGCCATCGCCACGGCTTTGTTGGTTTTGCTGAAAGCGGGCGACCATATTGTGGCTTCCAACAGTTTATACGGCGGGACTTATAATTTATTTAAAGTGACTTTACCGCGATTGGGAATCACCACCACTTTTGTTGATCCTTCGAATCCCGAAAATTTCACCAAAGCCTCCAACGAGAACACCAGAGCCTTCTTTGCGGAAAGTTTGGGAAATCCTAAATTGGACATATTGGATTTGAAAGCAATTTCTGCGGAAGCCAAAGCCAGTAAAGTGCCATTTATTGTTGATAATACCGTGGCAACGCCTTATTTGCTGAACCCAATTGCGCACGGAGCCAACATTGTGATTCACTCCTTGACCAAATATATTTCAGGAAATGGCACTTCTCTTGGCGGCGCTATTATTGATGCCGGAAATTTTGATTGGTCCAGCGGAAAATTCCCTGAATTTACGGAACCTTCTGCCGGTTATCACGGCTTGGTTTATCACGAAGCCTTAGGAAATGTGGCTTTTATTGCCAAAGTTCGGATTGAAGGATTGCGCGATTATGGTTCGGCTTTGAGTCCCTTCAATGCATTTCAAATTATTCAGGGATTGGAAACGTTGCCTATCCGTATTAAAAAACACAGCGAAAATGCATTGGCTTTGGCTGCGTGGCTGGAAAATCAGCAGGAAGTTTCCTGGGTAAATTATCCCGGATTGAAATCGAGCAAGTACTATGATTTAGGTCAGAAATATTTGCCCGAAGGACAAAGCGGCGTGGTAACTTTCGGATTAAAAGGCGGATTTGAAGCAGCCAAAACCGTGGCCGACGAAACCAAATTATTCTCGCTTTTGGCCAATATTGGCGATACAAAATCGTTAATTATTCATCCGGCAAGCACCACGCACCAACAATTGTCGGACGACGAACAATTGGCAACAGGGGTTTCAAAAGATTTAATCCGACTTTCTGTAGGAATTGAAGATTTGGCTGATTTGAAACAGGATTTGAAGGAAGCTTTCGGCAAAATTTAAGGTACAATTATTAATGGTATATTGAATTTGCATTAGGGATTGAGCGGCGTGTTTGAGCACGCCCGTTTTTACGGGATGCGAGTAGCGAAAGCCCGACCCGGAGGGAAATGCCCAAAATATTCAAGAAATTGGGATAATTTTTAAAATTTAGCTGTAAAAGTTGGAAATGTTTCTTTGCAGAATTTGTGAAATATGGAACATAAAGATTTTGATATTTTAAACTTAATGGATTGATTTGTTAAATTAAGCCAAAAGTATTGTTTAAGAAAAATTTAATGCATTAATTTGCGGTTCAGTTCATAAACGTATTGAAAAGTGTTATTAAGAAAGGCAGAGGGATTAGACCCGTTGAAGCCTTAGCAACCCTTTGCCCGGCAAAGAAGGTGCTAAATTCTACCAAATTGGATAGATAACAAACCGAAATTACTTCTCGTAATTTTTTGCCTTTCTTAAATAATGCTATCAATGAATGTTAGATCAAAAATTTTGATTTTGACCATTTTAAAATAGTATTGATGAATTCATTAAAATACATAACGGTACCCGATTTTATTTCCGAAGACGGAAAAATAAAGGCTGATGTAAAGCTTTCTTACCAATTGTTTGGACAGGAACTTTATTCGGCGCCAGTGGTTTTGATAAATCACGCGTTAACCGGAAATTCTGATGTGGCAGGCGAAAATGGCTGGTGGAAAAGCATTGTTGGCGATTTAAAATTGATCGACACCAAAAAATATACGGTGCTGGCTTTTGACATTCCCGGAAACGGCTATAAAACAACAGAAATTTTATTTGAATACGATGCGTTTTCGGCTTATGACATTGCAAAACTTTTCGGCTTGGCCGTGCAACAATTGCAAATTCCAAAACTGTATGCCGCTATTGGCAGTTCTTTAGGCGGTGGAATTGCTTGGGAAATGGCACTTTTATTTCCTGATTTGATTGAATATTTAATTCCGGTGGCATCCGACTGGAAAGCATCCGACTGGATTTTAGGGCACAACAAAGTGCAATTTCAAATTTTGGAAAATTCCAAAAAACCTTTGCACGATGCCCGAATGATGGCGATGCTTTTTTATAGAAGTCCGGCCTCTTTTCAGTCGCGTTTCAACAGAACCATCAATAAAAATTTAGGCATTTACAATGTGGAAAGCTGGTTGCTGCACCACGGAGAAAAGTTGGAAAGCAGGTTTACGTTACACGCCTATAAAGTAATGACGCATTTGTTGAGTTCGGTTGATATTTCTAAGAAATTTGACAGCATTGAAGAGGCTTTGGAGCAATTAAAATCGAAGGTTATTATGATAGGAATCGACTCCGATTTGTTTTTTGGTGCCGAAGACAATATGGAAACCGCAAAAATATTGCGTCAAAAAAACAAGGAAGCAGTTTATAAAGAAATCAAATCCATTCACGGTCACGATGCATTTTTAATTGAATTTGAACAATTGGTGGAAGCATTGCGTGACGTTTTTAAATATAAATTATGATAGTTGTAAAATTTGGAGGAAAATCATTGGCCAACGGAAAAGGATTAAAACACACCTTGGCCATTGTAGAAAATAAAATAAAAAACGGGGAGAAAATCGCCATTGTAGTTTCTGCAAGAGGCGAAACTACCGATCATTTGGAATCTGTTTTAGAAAAAGCAAAAAATGATTTGCCTTATTTGGAGGAATTTGAAGCGCTGAAAAAATACCAGACAATTGGCGGGGAAGGCGCTGATTTGTCGGCGGAATTTAAACTGCTCGACGAGATCTTCAGAGGTGTAAATTTGTTGGGGGATTACAGTGAAAAAGTGAAAGATCAGGTGCTTTCGCAAGGGGAAATCCTTTCGGGAAAATTAGTGGTTTTTTTGCTGAATAAAAAGGGAATAAAAGCCAATTTTGTGGATGCAAGAATCTTAATTAAAACCAACAACCAATTCGGAAAAGCTTTGCCTTTTGAATCGGTTTCCGAAGAAAACGTCATCGCTCATTTTCAACAGCATAATGGTGATACCATTCAAGTAATTACCGGATTTATAGCATCAAATTTACAAGGCGAAACCACTACTTTGGGAAGAAATGGCAGCAATTATACCGCTGCGTTGATCGCCAATTATTTGAATGCTGAAGAGTTGCAAAACTACACGCACGTAAATGGAATTTATACCGCAAATCCCGATTTGGTGGAGAATTCACAAATAATTGAAAAACTCACGTATCAAGAAGCGAATGAAATGGCGAATTTTGGCGCGAATATTCTGCACGCAAAAACCATCATTCCTTTAATCGAAAAAAACATTCCCTTACGCATTTTAAACACCTTTGATGCTGAAAATAAAGGAACGTTAATTGGTTCGGAAACCGAACAAGGCGGCATAAAATCATTGACGGTGCAGGATGATGTGGCTTTGGTGAATTTAATCGGGCGTGGATTGTTGGGAAAAGTTGGTGTTGACGGTCGAATTTTTACCGCTTTGGCGAAAGAAAACATTAGCGTGAGCATTATTTCCCAAGGATCTTCAGAGCGCGGTATCGGTTTTATTGTGGATGCCAAAAACGGATACAAAGCAAAAATGGTCTTGGAAAATGAGTTCAAAAATGAATTTCAGTCAAAGGATATCAGCCAAATTTATGTGACGGAAAATGTTTCGGTGATTTCTATCATCGGCCAAAGTTTGCATTCTTTTAATGAACCTTATGGCGCGTTGATAAAAAATCGGGTAACGCCAATTCTGATTAACAATACCGTCACCGGGGCAAATGTTTGCTTGGTGGTGAAAAAATCGGATTTAAACAAAGCGGTGAACGTGATTCACAGTGAAATCTTCGGAATTTCAAAAAGGATCAACATTGCCGTTTTTGGAAAAGGATTGGTTGGCGGAACTTTGATTGACCAAATTTTAAAAAGCCATTCAACCATTTTAAAACGAAAAAACATCCATTTGAACATTTTTGCGGTGGCCAATTCAACCAAAGCGTTGTTCAATAAAAACGGAATTTCAGAAAATTGGACGAAGGAATTTGATCAAAATGCACTTCAAAATTATATGGTAAAGGAGGTGATTGAATTTGCAGAAAAAAACCATCTGGAAAATTTAATTGCGGTGGACAATACGGCAAGCGCTCAATTTGTGGAGAATTATATTGATTTGGCTGAAAACGGATTCGACCTTATTTCTTCCAACAAAATAGCCAATACCAAGTCGTATGAGTTTTACAAATCGCTCCGACAAACTTTAAAAGAAAACAAAAAAAACTATTTATACGAAACCAATGTTGGCGCAGGATTGCCATTGATTGACACTATTAAATTGTTACATGATTCCGGCGAAAATATCACGTGTATCAGAGGTGTTTTTTCGGGATCGCTGAGTTATTTGTTTAACAATTTTTCGGTTGAAAACCGTCCGTTTAGTGAAGTTTTGCAAGAAGCCATCAACCAAGGTTTTACGGAACCTGACCCGCGTGAGGATTTATGCGGAAACGATGTAGGAAGAAAATTGTTGATTTTAGCAAGGGAATTGGATTTGCAGAATGAACTTTTAGATGTGACCATTGAAAATTTAATTCCAGAAAATTTAAGAACCGGAACCGCCAATTCATTTTTGAAAAAATTGGGGGAAATGGATGCCTATTTTCAGAAAATAAAAGAAACCCAAAAATCAAATCACGTGTTGCGTTATATAGGCGAAATCTCGGGAGATTTACAGCAAGACAAAGGTGATTTGGCCGTAAAATTGGTCTCGGTGCCAAGCAACAGCGCACTCGGACAAATACAGGGAGCTGATGCTATTTTTGAAATTTATACCGAATCTTATGGAGAAAAACCGCTTGTAATTCAGGGTGCCGGAGCTGGAGCAGCCGTTACCGCGCGAGGCGTTTTCGGCGATATTTTACGATTGGCAGATAAGAATTAAGGCCATCTAACCCCCGAAGGGCAATGTCATTAAGTTAAGATATAATTAAATAAAAATCATTGGGTTACGAACCAAAAATTGGTTCTTTGTAATTGCAAAAAAAC
>JAAFHC010000004.1 GCA_010906935.1 Gelidibacter sp. | reverse complement strand
TGGTCAAAATCTTTTATTTCCCCATGAGATTTCTCAAACCTATGCACATTGTCGGCAAGCGCTTTAACCAAGCGTTTTGCATGTTGCGGAGTTAAAATAATCCTTGATTTTACCTTAGCCTTAGGTTGCCCGGGCATTACACTGATAAAATCAACTACAAATTCAGAAACTGAATGATTGATAATCGCCAAGTTGGAATAAATTCCTTCAGCTATTTTATCATCCAACTCAATATTTATCTGTCCTTCTCCTTTAGGTTCTTTATCGCTCATAATTAAAGTTTTGACATCATTTCTTCTTTAGGGCCAACAATCATATTGTCGTAATTTTTCATTCCTGTTCCTGCCGGAATTCGTTTTCCAACAATTACATTTTCTTTCAATCCTTCTAAGTAATCAATTTTACCGCTTACCGCAGCTTCATTCAACACTTTTGTTGTTTCTTGGAAAGATGCAGCAGAAATAAACGATTTCGTTTGTAATGACGCTCTTGTGATCCCTTGTAAAATTTGTTCAGCAGTTGCAGGCCTTGAATCTCTTGCTTCCACTAAATTTCTGTCTTCTCTTCGCAATACGGAATTTTCGTCACGCAATTGGCGAGGAGTAATGATTTGACCTTCTTTTAAAACATCAGAATCACCTGCATTTTCAACCACTTTCAATCCGTAAATATCATCATTTACTTCAAAAAAGTCGTTTTTATGCACCAATTGATTTTCTAAGAATAAGGTATCACCAGAATCAATAATCTTAACTTTACGCATCATTTGGCGGACAACCACCTCAAAATGTTTGTCGTTAATTTTCACCCCTTGCAAACGGTAAACCTCCTGAATTTCATTCACCAAATATTCCTGAACTTTTGCAGGTCCTTGAATATTTAGAATGTCATCAGGTGCTGTTGCGCCTTCTGAAAGTTGCATTCCTGCTTTTATATAATCGTTTTCCTGAACTAAGATTTGATTAGAAAGTTTAATTAAATACCTTTTAATATCTCCTAATTTAGATTCAACAACAATTTCACGATTACCTCTTTTAATTTTTCCGAAGGAAACCACACCATCAATTTCCGACACAACTGCTGGATTTGAAGGGTTACGCGCTTCGAATAATTCTGTTACACGTGGTAAACCTCCTGTAATATCACCTGCTTTACCAGATTTACGAGGAATTTTGACAATTATTTTACCTGCAGGTATTTTATCTCCATCCTCTACGATTAAATGGGCACCTAAAGGCAAGTTGTACGATCTTAGTACATTGTCTTTTTTATCTTTTAACAATAATGTAGGTATGGTTTTTTTGCTTTTTGATTCGATAATCACTTTTTCCTGGAAACCAGTTTGTTCATCAATTTCAACAAGGTAATTTACGCCTTTCTCAACATTATCAAATTCAATTACACCCGCAAATTCTGATACAATAACACCGTTAAATGGATCCCATTTACAAATAACATCGCCTCTTTTTAGTTTTTCGCCATCTTTAACAAAAATACTGGAACCATAAGGAATGTTATTTGTGCTAAGTGTTAATCCGGTTTTTTCGTCAACAACTTTTATTTCTGATGTTCTTGAAATTACGATATCAATATCATTTCCGTCATTGTCTTTACCTACAACCGTTTTTAAGTCATCTATGGAAGCTATTCCCGAAAGTCTGGCATTCAAGCTATTATCTTCAGAAATATTTCCTGCAACCCCACCAACGTGGAATGTTCTTAATGTTAACTGTGTACCTGGTTCACCAATTGACTGTGCCGCAACAACGCCAACTGCTTCTCCAATTTGCACCATTTTTCTTGTTGATAAGCTATGCCCATAACATTTTGCGCAAATTCCTTTTTTAGATTCACAAGTTAAAGCAGAACGAACTTCTACCCCATCAAGAGATGAATTTTGGATGCGTTTTGCAATTTCAGGAGAAATTTCTTCGCCTGATTTTACCAATAACTCTTCAGTCACTGGATCAACAACATCATGCAACGATACACGTCCATCAAGTCTTTCGCTTAATGATTCAACAATTTCATCATTCTTTTTAAGTGGTTCCACAAATAAACCTCTTAAAGTGCCACAATCCACTTCATTAATAATCACATCTTGTGAAACATCGACCAAACGACGGGTTAAATAACCAGCATCGGCTGTTTTTAATGCAGTATCCGCCAAACCTTTACGAGCACCGTGGGTAGAAATAAAGTATTCAAGAATTGACAAACCTTCTTTAAAGTTTGACAAAATTGGATTTTCAATAATTTCACCTCCGCCGGTAGAAGATTTTTTAGGTTTCGCCATCAATCCACGCATACCTGTTAACTGGCGAATTTGTTCTTTAGAACCCCTTGCACCAGAATCTAGCATCATAAACACTGAGTTAAATCCTTGTTGGTCTTCGCGCAAACGTTTCATGGAAAGTTCCGTTAAACGGTTGTTTGTAGAACCCCAAATATCAATTACCTGATTGTAACGCTCTTTATTTGTTAACATACCCATATTATAGTTTGCTATAATAACGTCAACTTGTTCATTTGCATCAGCAATCATTTGCACTTTTTCTGGCGGAATGATAATATCTCCCAAACTGAACGACAAGCCTCCACGGAATGCAAATTTGTATCCCATATCCTTTATGTCATCAAGGAATTTACCCGTTGTAGGCACATCCGTTAATTTTAGAATTTGTCCGATAATATCTCTTAAAGATTTTTTAGTTAATACTTCGTTGACATAACCTGCTAATTCAGGCACAACTTCATTAAATAAAACCCTTCCAACAGTTGTTTCAATGATTTGAGATACCAATGCTCCTTCCGCATTAAAATCTTTTGTTCTAACTTTAATAACCGCATTAAGTTCAACAGCTTTTTCGTTGAATGCTATGGTTACTTCTTCAGGAGAATAAAAAGTCAATCCTTCTCCTTTTACTTTACGCTCAGGAGTCGATTTTCTCTCTTTTGTCATATAATACAATCCCAAAACCATGTCTTGAGATGGCACCGTGATTGGCGCTCCGTTTGCAGGATTTAGAATATTATGTGATGCTAACATCAATAATTGACACTCTAAAATAGCTTCTGGGCCTAATGGTAAATGCACTGCCATTTGGTCACCATCAAAATCGGCATTAAATGCAGTACAAACCAATGGGTGTAACTGAATTGCTTTTCCTTCAATTAATTTTGGTTGAAAAGCCTGAATACCCAAACGGTGTAATGTAGGAGCACGGTTTAGCAATACAGGATGTCCTTTTAAAACATTTTCTAAAATATCCCAAACAACCGGCTCTCTTTTATCTATAATTTTCTTTGCAGATTTCACTGTTTTTACAATACCTCTTTCAATCAATTTTCTGATTACAAATGGTTTGTACAATTCAGCTGCCATATCTTTTGGCAATCCGCATTCGAATAATTTTAATTCTGGTCCAACAACAATTACAGAACGTGCAGAATAATCAACACGTTTTCCCAATAAGTTTTGACGGAAACGTCCTTGCTTACCTTTTAAGGAATCTGACAATGATTTTAACGGACGGTTTGATTCAGTTTTTACTGCTGAAGATTTACGCGTGTTGTCAAACAATGAATCCACAGATTCTTGCAACATACGTTTTTCATTACGTAAAATTACCTCAGGCGCTTTTATTTCAACCAATCTTTTTAAACGGTTGTTTCTGATAATAACCCTGCGGTATAAATCATTTAAATCGGAAGTGGCAAAACGGCCACCATCCAACGGCACCAACGGACGTAATTCTGGCGGTGTCACCGGAATTACTTTCATAATCATCCATTCCGGACGATTTTCTCTGTTTTTGCCTGCATCTCTAAAAGCTTCAACAACGTTTAGTCTTTTTAATGCTTCTGTTTTACGTTGTTTAGATGTTTCTGTGTTTGCTTTGTGACGCAATTCATAAGACAATTCATCTAAATTGATACGGTTAAATAAATCAATTAAACATTCGGCACCCATTTTAGCGATGAACTTATCTGGGTCGTTATCATCTAAATATCTATTTTCGTTAGGGAATGATTCAAGAATGTCTAAGTATTCTTCTTCCGTTAAGAAATCCATTTTTTGCAATGGATCCCCGCTTGAATTTTTAGCTCCGGCAGGTTGAATGACTACATAACGTTCGTAGTAAATAATCATGTCTAACTTTTTGGAAGGCAAACCTAAAAGGTATCCCATTTTGTTAGGCAATGATCTAAAATACCAGATATGAGCAACAGGAACCACCAAATTAATGTGTCCTACTCTGTCTCTACGAACTTTTTTCTCAGTTACTTCAACACCGCAACGGTCGCAAACTATTCCTTTATAGCGAATTCTCTTGTACTTTCCACAAGCACATTCAAAATCTTTTATTGGTCCAAAAATTCGCTCACAAAACAATCCATCTCTTTCAGGTTTGTGAGTTCGGTAATTTATAGTTTCCGGTTTTAAAACTTCTCCGTTTGATTTCTCAAGAATTACTTCAGGAGACGCCAAACCAATAGAAATTTTATTGAATTTTTTTACAGTGTATTTATTATCGGTTTTTCTGGCCATAATATGTTAGTAATGGGTTCGAATTTAAAAATGTAAAAATTGTATAAATAGCCAGAAGGTCTAAAACCTCCTGACTATCCTTTTTTGTTATTCCTCTAATCTAACGTCTAATCCAAGGCCTCTAAGCTCGTGCATTAATACGTTAAATGATTCTGGCAATCCTGGTTCAGGCATATCATCACCTTTTACAATAGCCTCATAGGTTTTTGCTCTACCCAAAACATCATCGGATTTTACGGTTAAGATTTCTCTTAAAGTACTTGATGCGCCATAAGCTTCAAGTGCCCAAACCTCCATCTCACCAAAACGCTGACCTCCAAATTGTGCTTTACCACCCAATGGTTGTTGTGTAATTAATGAGTATGGTCCAATAGAACGAGCGTGCATTTTGTCGTCAATCATATGGCCTAATTTGATCATATAAATAACGCCAACTGTTGCAGGTTGGTCAAAACGTTCTCCTGTGCCACCATCATATAAATAGGTATGACCATGTTTAGGAATTCCGGCATCTTCAATTAACTGGTTGATCTCACTAATTTTTGCACCATCAAAAATTGGTGTTGCAAATGTTTTGCCAAGTCGTTGACCGGCCCATCCAAGAACCGTTTCATAAATTTGTCCGATATTCATACGTGAAGGCACACCAAGCGGGTTCAACACGATATCAACCGGAGTTCCATCTTCTAAAAACGGCATATCTTCAGCGCGAACAATACGGGCAACAATACCTTTGTTACCGTGACGTCCTGCCATTTTATCACCCACTTTTAACTTACGTTTTTTAGCGATGTAAATTTTGGCAAGTTTTAAAATTCCTGCAGGCAATTCATCACCTACTGAAACCGTAAATTTCTCACGACGCAAAGAGCCTTGTAAATCATTCACTTTTATTTTGTAATTGTGAATCAATTCATTCACCAATGCGTTAATATGGTCATCTGTAGTCCAAACACCTCTGGTTAAATAAGCAAAATCCGGAACTGCATTAAGCATTTTTAACGTAAACTTTTTACCTTTCTGAAGAATTTCTTCCCCCAAATCGTTCATAACTCCCTGAGAAGTTTTTCCACTGATTAGGTTGAATAATTTTTCGGTTAAAACAGTACGTAAATCTTCTAATTTTGCAGAATACTTGTGCTCTAAATTGGTAATGCTTATTTTATCTTTTGCTCTTTTTGACTTGTCTTTTACGGCACGTTCAAACAACTTCTTGTCAATAACAACCCCACGCAATGATGGAGAAGCTTTTAATGAAGCATCTTTTACGTCGCCGGCTTTGTCACCAAAAATAGCCCTCAATAATTTTTCTTCAGGTGTTGGATCAGATTCTCCTTTAGGCGTAATTTTACCGATTAAAATATCTCCCGGTTTTACCTCAGCGCCAATACGGATCATTCCATTTTCATCCAAATCTTTTGTAGCTTCTTCTGAAACGTTCGGAATGTCGTTGGTCAATTCTTCAGCACCTAATTTAGTGTCTCTAACTTCCAATGAATATTCATCAATATGAATTGAAGTAAAAATATCTTCTTTCACCACTTTTTCAGAAATCACAATCGCATCCTCAAAGTTATACCCTTTCCAAGGCATAAAAGCTACTTTCATATTTCTTCCCAAAGCCAATTCACCGTTTTGTGTGGCATAGCCTTCACAAAGCACCTGTCCTTCTTCCACCCTGTCGCCTTTTTTAACAATAGGTTTTAGGTTGATTGAAGTTCCTTGGTTTGTTTTTCTAAACTTGATTAAGTTGTATGTTTTACTGTCGCTGTCAAAGCTAACCATACGTTCTTCATCAGTTTTGTCATATTTAATTTTGATGGTGTTGGCATCTACATACTCAACAGTTCCTAAACCTTCAGCATTGATTAAAATACGTGAATCTTTTGCAACTCTTCGCTCTAATCCAGTACCAACAATTGGTGCTTCCGGACTAATTAATGGAACTGCCTGACGCATCATATTCGATCCCATCAACGCACGGTTTGCATCATCATGCTCCAAAAATGGAATTAAAGATGCTGATATTGAAGCGATTTGGTTAGGAGCAACATCCATATAATTCACCACTTTTGGGTCAACTACCGGATAATCTGCTTCTTCACGAACAATTACTTTGTCGTTTACAAAATTGCCTTCATTATCTAAAGGAAGATTTGACTGGGCAAATTTCATTCCTTCTTCTTCTTCGGCACTTAAATAAGACGGTTCATCAACAATATTTACCTGACCATTGCTTACCTTTCTGTAAGGAGTTTCAATAAATCCTAAATTATTCACTTTGGCGAAAACTGCCAAAGAGGATATTAAACCAATATTTGGTCCCTCAGGAGTTTCAATTGGACATAAACGGCCATAGTGCGTAAAGTGAACGTCACGAACCTCAAATCCTGCTCTTTCTCTGGATAAACCTCCAGGTCCTAGTGCTGATAATCTTCGTTTGTGCGTAATTTCAGCCAATGGATTTGTCTGGTCCATAAATTGAGACAATTGGTTTGTTCCAAAAAATGAATTAATAACAGATGACAACGTTTTGGCGTTTATCAAATCAATTGGTGTAAACACCTCATTATCACGTACATTCATACGTTCACGAATGGTTCTTGCCATACGGGAAAGACCAACGCCAAACTGACTGGCCAATTGCTCGCCAACAGTACGTACACGACGATTTGATAAATGGTCAATATCATCAACTTCCGCTTTTGAATTGACTAATTTTATCAAGTTTTTGATAATGGTAATAATATCTTCTTTAGTTAAAACTTTTGCATCTACTGATACATCTAAGCCTAACTTTTTGTTCATTCTGTAACGACCAACTTCACCTAAATTGTAACGTTGTTCTGAGAAGAATAATTTATCAATAATACCTTTTGCAGTTTCGAAATCTGGCGGTTCAGCGTTACGCAACTGTCTGTAAATATGCTCCACAGCTTCTTTTTCAGAGTTTGTTGGATCTTTTTGTAAGGTATTGTGAATAATGGCATAATCAGCCATTTCATTATCTTCTTTATGAAGCAGGATTGTTTTTGTTCCCGATTCAATAATTTCTTCGATTTGATCTTTTTCTAAAATAGTATCTCTGTCAAGTACGATTTCATTTCTTTCAATAGAAACAACCTCGCCGGTATCTTCATCAACAAAATCTTCAAACCAAGTTTTTAAAACACGGGCAGCCAGTTTTCTGCCAATGTATTTTTTTAATCCGCTTTTTGAAACTTTAATTTCTTCTGCAAGATCAAAAATTTCCAAAATATCTTTATCTCGTTCATAGCCAATAGCTCTGAACAAGGTAGTTACCGGTAATTTTTTCTTTCTATCAATATAAGCATACATTACTTGATTGATATCTGTTGCAAATTCTATCCAAGAACCTTTAAAAGGAATTACCCTTGCTGAATATAATTTTGTTCCATTTGCGTGGAATGATTGCCCGAAGAATACACCTGGTGAACGATGCAATTGAGAAACTACAACCCTTTCAGCGCCATTGATTACAAAGGTACCGCTGTGTGTCATATATGGAATTGTGCCAAGATAAACATCTTGCACAATTGTTTCAAAATCTTCGTGTTCAGGATCTGTGCAATATAGCTTTAAGCGCGCTTTTAATGGCACGCAATAAGTTAAACCTCTTTCGATACATTCTTGAATTGAATATCTAGGTGGATCTACAAAGTAGTCCAAAAACTCTAACACAAATTGGTTACGAGTATCACTAATTGGGAAGTTATCGAGGAAGGTTTTATATAATCCTTCGGTACTTCTTTCGTCAGCTTTGGTTTTTAGTTGAAAAAAATCTTGAAATGATTTTACCTGAATATCCAAGAAATCGGGATATTCCATTACCATTTTAGCTGATGCGAAGTTTATTCTTTCGGTGATTTTTTTAGTTGCCAATGGACAAAAACTTTAGGTTAATAAAACAATTAAAATATAAGAACGAATATATACACAAAACGGTTTAGGTCTGAGGCTTTCACCCAGACCTAAACCTTAAATTGTGTTAGCTAATGAAAGCTTATTTAAGCTCAACCTCAGCTCCAGCTTCTTCTAATGCTGCTTTTAATCCTTCAGCTTCATCTTTAGAAATACCTTCTTTTATTGGTGCTGGTGCAGCATCAACAATAGCTTTAGCTTCTTTTAGTCCTAAACCGGTTAATTCCTTAACCAATTTAACCACTGCTAATTTAGAATCACCAGCTGCTTTTAAAATTACGTCGAATTCAGTTTTCACCTCAGCTTCGTCATCTCCTCCAGCTGCAGCTGCAGGACCTGCAGCTGCTACTGCCGCTGCTGGCTCAATACCATACTCGTCTTTTAATATTTTAGCCAACTCATTTACTTCTTTAACTGTTAAGTTAACAAGTTTCTCTGCGAAATCTTTTAAATCTGCCATTTCTCTTTGTTTAAATTTTATTATTTAGTTTATTAGTGCACGTATTTATTTCTCTGATAATGTTGTAAGAATACCAGATAATTTATTACCTCCTGATTGCAATGCTGAAATAACATTTTTAGCAGGTGATTGTAATAAGGTAATGATATCTCCAATAACTTGTTCTTTAGATTTTATGTTCACCAAAGATTCTAACTGGTTGTCACCAATATAGATTGCTTCTTCAACATAAGCACCTTTCAATAAAGGAATAAGAGATTTTTTTCTGAAATCTTTAATTAATTTCGCTGGAGCGTTACTTGTTTCAGATATCATTAAAGAAGTGTTTCCTTTTAATATCGATGGTAAGTCTCCGAAATCTTTATCAGATTTTTCCATTGCTTTACCAAGCAATGTATTTTTAACAACTGCGAGTTTTATGTTTGCTTTAAAACAAGCTCTTCTTAAATTAGATGTTTGTAAAGCATTTAACCCTGATATATCTGCAAAATAGATAATTTTACCTTCAGTTAACTTGGTTGTTAAAGCTTCTATTACTTGTGATTTTTCTTCTCTCGTCATAATTACTAAGTTTTAACTTTAATTAAACTGATTTTGTGTCAATATTCACTCCAGGGCTCATAGTACTAGAAAGATAAATACTTTTGATGTAAGTTCCTTTAGCCGTTGTAGGCTTAAGTTTTACCAAAGTATTGATAATTTCATGTGCATTGTCAATAATTTGTTCGGCATCAAAAGATGCTTTCCCAATACCTGCATGTACAATACCAGTTTTATCAACTTTAAAGTCAATCTTACCAGCTTTAACTTCCTTTACTGCCTTTGCAACGTCCATAGTTACTGTACCAGTTTTAGGGTTTGGCATTAAACCTCTTGGTCCTAAAATACGACCTAAAGGACCCAATTTTCCCATAATACTTGGCATAGTGATAATAACATCCACATCAGTCCAACCATCTTTAATTTTTTGAAGGTAGTCATCCAATCCAACATAATCAGCGCCAGCTTCTAAGGCTTCAGCTTCTTTATCTGGGGTTACCAATGCCAATACTTTAACATCTTTACCGGTTCCGTGTGGTAATGTAACCACGCCTCTAACCATTTGATTCGCTTTACGAGGATCTACACCCAATCTAACAGCTATATCAATAGATGCATCGAAATTCACACTTGTAATTTCTTTTACTAAAGCGGAAGCGTCTTTTAAAGAATATGCCTGATTTTTATCAATCTTAGCATGTGCTTCTTTTTGCTTTTTAGTTAATTTTGCCATTTTAATAACTGTTTTATTTTTTTATAGGAGCTTCTCCACTTACGTTAACACCCATTGAGCGTGCTGTACCAGCCATCATAAGCATAGCCGATTCGATTGTAAATGCATTTAAATCTTGCATTTTATCTTCAGCAATCACTCTTAATTGATCCCAGGTTACTGTTGCCACCTTGTTACGGTTTGGCTCAGAAGAACCTTTTTTTGCTTTAGCAGCTTCCATAATTTGCATTGCTGCTGGTGGAGTTTTCACAACAAACTCAAAAGATTTATCTTTATAAACAGTAATTGCTACTGGTAAAATCTTTCCTTGTTTGTCTTGAGTTCTTGCATTAAATTGCTTACAGAACTCCATAATATTAACTCCGGCAGCACCCAAAGCAGGTCCAACTGGTGGTGATGGGTTTGCAGCACCTCCTCTAACCTGTAATTTTACTACTTTACTAATTTCTTTTGCCATCTTTAAATCTTAAATTATATATTATGCAAAAATTGGAAGCGAATGCATAATATCTCCATTATTTCTGTAACAATTATGAAATTTTTTCAACTTGCATGTAACTTAATTCTAATGGCGTTTTTCTGCCAAAAATCTTAACCATTACTTCAAGTTTTCTTTTTTCTTCATTTATTTTTTCAATAGTGCCGTCAAAACCATTAAATGGTCCGTCAATTACTTTTACGGTTTCTCCAACAGTAAACGGAATTGCAACATTATCATTTTGAACCGATAACTCATCAACTTTACCTAACATTCGGTTAATTTCAGACTTTCTCATAGGTACGGGATCTCCGCCTTTGACTTCTCCTAAAAATCCGATAACTCCAGGTATTGATTTAATGATATGTGGAAGTTCACCACTTAAATTTGCTTCAATCATTACATAACCAGGAAAATAAACGCGTTCTTTGTTTATTTTTTTTCCATTACGCACTTGAATAACTTTTTCTGAAGGAACAAGAACTCTATCAACATAGTCAGTCATGCCTAAGCGGGCAATCTCGTTCTCAATATAAGTTTTTACCTTATTTTCTTGTCCTCCGATCGCTCTAACAACATACCATTTTTTAACAGAATCTGTCATACTAATTTTTAATAATTAAAACAGTTTAAAATATTCAGTTAAACCTGCTTGAAAAACTTTATCTACAGCAAATACCGCTAATGCGAAAATGATGGTAAATATTGCAACAACAACAGTTGATTTTTGAGCTTCTTCCCAAGAAATCCAAGAGACTTTGTTGCGTAACTCTTCAAATGAGTCTTTTAAGTAATTGATTAAATCCATTTTTTCAAATTTTGCACGGGTGGAGAGACTTCCTTCGACTACGCTCAGGATAAACTTCTCACACCACTTTTTTAATTTGCACGGGTGGAGAGACTCGAACTCCCGACACCTGGTTTTGGAGACCAGTGCTCTACCAACTGAGCTACACCCGTAAATTTAAGGTGCCCCTCTTAAAAGAAGCACCCATAATTTACCTAGTATCAGGTGTATTTTATTAATCTAATAATTCAGTAACCTGACCAGCACCAACAGTTCTACCACCTTCACGTATTGCAAAACGTAAACCTACGTTTAATGCGATTGGTTGGTGTAAAATAACAGTAATTGTTAAGTTATCACCTGGCATTACCATTTCTACTCCTTCAGGTAAAGTAATTGTTCCAGTTACATCTGTTGTACGCACATAAAATTGTGGACGATAGTTGTTATGGAATGGTGTATGACGACCACCTTCTTCTTTTTTAAGAACGTAAACCTCTGCTTTAAATTTACCGTGTGGAGTTACAGAACCTTTTTTACAGATTACCATTCCTCTTTTGATATCTTCTTTTGCAATACCTCTTAATAAAAGTCCAACGTTATCTCCAGCTTCACCTCTATCTAATATTTTACGGAACATTTCAACTCCTGTAATAGTAGAAGTTAATTTTTCAGCTCCCATACCAATAATATCTATGATATCACCAGTATTTGCAATTCCTGTTTCAATACGTCCAGTTGCAACTGTTCCACGACCAGTAATTGAAAATACATCTTCAACTGGCATAAGGAATGGTTTATCAATATCACGTAATGGTAATTCAATCCAAGTATCAACGGCATCCATCAATTCAACAATTTTCTCCATCCATTTAGGTTCTTTGTTCAATCCCCCTAATGCAGAACCTTGAATAACTGGCGTATTGTCACCATCATAGTCATAGAAAGACAATAAGTCTCTAATTTCCATTTCTACTAATTCTAATAATTCCTCATCATCAACCATATCCACTTTATTCATGAATACAACCAATCTTGGAATACCAACCTGACGGCCTAATAAGATATGCTCTCTAGTTTGAGGCATTGGTCCGTCTGTTGCAGCAACAACGATGATAGCACCGTCCATTTGCGCAGCACCTGTTACCATGTTCTTCACGTAATCCGCGTGACCTGGACAGTCAACGTGAGCATAGTGACGATTTGCTGTAGAATATTCTACGTGTGCGGTATTGATAGTAATACCTCTTTCTTTCTCCTCAGGAGCGTTATCAATTTGATCAAAGTTTTTTACTTCACAAAACCCTTTTTCTGCTAATACTACAGTAATAGCAGCTGTTAAAGTTGTTTTACCGTGATCAACGTGTCCAATAGTCCCAATGTTTAAATGTGGTTTTGAACGATCAAAGGTTGCTTTTGCCATGATTATTAAATTTTAATTTTTAAATCTTAGTTATATATAGTGTTAATTTCAATTCTTATTTTGAGCCAATGATGGGATTTGAACCCATGACCTCTTCCTTACCAAGGAAACACTCTACCCCTGAGCTACACCGGCAAAAAAAAGAGCGAGAGACCGGGCTCGAACCGGCGACAGTCAGCTTGGAAGGCTGAAGCTCTACCAACTGAGCTACTCTCGCAATATTTTTTTTCAATTCCCTACTGCTTTATATTGCTATAAAACAATTGTGGTGAGAGAAGGATTCGAACCTTCGAAGCTTGCGCAGCAGATTTACAGTCTGCCCTCGTTGGCCACTTGAGTATCTCACCATTTTTCAAAGATCTGGCCGATAGAGATACATCCTTTCGACTGCGCTCAGGACAAACTTCTTGTCCCTTTTTATAAACATTTCAAATTAAATCAAAATATTTACTCCCAAGCATTTTGCAATTTCAATGAGCCGATAGAGATACATCCTTTCGACTGCGCTCAGGATAAACTTCTCGTCCCATTTTATAAACATTTCAAATTAAATCAAAATATTTACTCCCAAGCATTTTACAATTTCAATGAGCCGATAGAGGGACTTCCTTCGACTGCGCTCAGGATAAACTTCTCGTCCCTTTTTATAAACATTTCAAATTAAATCAAAATATTTACTCCCAAGCATTTTACAATTTCAATGAGCCGATAGAGGGACTCGAACCCACGACCTGCTGATTACAAATCAGCTGCTCTAGCCAGCTGAGCTACATCGGCTTTTTACTCCATAAAAGAAGCCCGCTATTTCTAACGGACTGCAAATGTATTAAAGTTTTATTTTTTAAACAAAGCTTTTGTGATAATTTTTATTATTTTATTTATCACGTACTTTTTCTTTCTCTTTGGTTAATTTTCTTTTTAGTGAATCTACTGCTACCATAGTGCCTTCTTCAAATGTTTTGCATTGTTTTTTAACCACAATATCGTTTCCCGGAATGTTAATTTTTATGTCAACTGTTTTATTTTCCTTCTCACTGGTTTGGTGCACCTTTAAAAACACTTCAGAATCTACAATTTTATCATAATACTTTTCTAAACCGGTTACTTTCTTCTCAATAAAATCAATCAGATCCTTATCCGCATTAAAATTCACAGATTGTACAAATACTTTCATAATAAATCAGTTTTTTTGGCTCCTTGGGTGAGCCTGGTTATATACTTCCTTTAATTTACCCAAACTACTGTGGGTGTAAATTTGTGTTGACGCTAAACTAGAATGTCCAAGCAATTCTTTTACCGCGTTTAAATCAGCACCTTCATTAAGCAGGTGTGTTGCAAAAGAATGCCTAATTACATGAGGGCTTTTCTTTACTTTCGATGACACCGCACTAAAATAATTATTTATTACGCGATATACAAGCGTATCGTATATTTTTTTACCGTTTTTTGTTAAAAATAAATAAGGTTCCTTGCTTTCAATTTTCTCTCTGAACTCACTATATTTTTTTAATGATTCCCGCACTGATTTTAATAACGGAATATAACGTTCCTTATTCCGCTTTCCCAATACTTTAACAGTTTCATTAACAAAATCAACATCATAGATTTTAATATTGATCAGTTCATTTCTTCGCATTCCTGTCGAATAAAATAATTCAACCATTAATTTATTGCGAACCGATTCAAAATCGCCGTCATCCAATGCATCAAGCACATTAAAAATCTCCTTTTCTGAAAAAGGAACCTGAACTTGTTTCAATACTTTTAAAGCCTGATGTTTTACCAAAGGGCTCGCTTCTATTTGTTTCGTTTTTTGAAGAAATTTATAAAATGACTTTAAGGAAGAAACCTTTCTGTTAATGGTTCGGTTTGAAATTTTAGAATTCACCAAACTAACAATCCAGTGTCTAATTTGGGCATAATTAACCATTGCAATACTTTCGTTGCCAAATTCTAGGTTGCAAAATAATTGAAATGAATTCAAATCATTTTGATACGCCGTAATGGTGTGTCTCGAGTATTTTTTTTCTAAAGAAAGGTAATTTAAAAATGAGGTTATTGGCATAAAAAAACCGTTAGTACACAAATTTACGAATTGTTATTTGTATTTACTAACGGTTTATGAAAATGGTTAAAAAATTAACCTTGCTCTTCGTTTGTTCTTAAGTTTTGAACATACTTGGCTTTTATGTTTTTAGCACGATTTGTTACTGATGGTTTTATGAACTGTTTACGTGCACGTAGGTTTTTCATCGTTTTTGTTCGATCAAATTTCCTTTTATAACGTTTTAACGCTCTATCAATATTTTCTCCGTCTTTTACTGGTATAATTAACATAGTTTAGCACCTCCTTTCAAACTGTTCCTTTTTTAATTTTGGTTTGCAAATATACATCTAATTATAATAGGTGGTATAAATTTTTCAAATAATTCACCGTCTATCATTATTTTGTTGCTTTGTATTCTTTTTTATCGATAATTATTTTTGCAATAATTTCTCTTAAAATCTCTGAAGTTCCGCCACCAATTGGACCTAATCGACTGTCTCTTAATAACCTTGCCATTGGATAATCTTCCATATAACCATAACCGCCCAAAAACTGCAGGCATTCATAAATCACTTTGTCGGCTATTTTGGTAGAAACCAATTTAGACATACTCGCCTCTTTTACAATATATTGCCCTTCATTTAATCTTTTGGCAATGGAATAATTAAATTCTTTGCACATTTCAACTTCACTGGCCAAATCGGCAATTTTATGTCGCAACGCCTGAAATTGGTCTATTGTTTTCCCAAAAGCGTGTCGCTCACTCATATATTTTATGGCGTAATCTAAAGCATATTCCGATCGTGCATGGGCATTGATTCCCATCACCAAACGCTCCAACGCAAAATGATTCATAATATATTGAAAACCTTTTCCTTCTTCGCCCATCAAATTTTCTGCAGGAATCACCACATTGTCAAAAGCAATTTCAGCCGTATCTGAAGCTCTCCAGCCCAATTTATCCAATTTAGTTGCTGAAATTCCCGGTGTTTTTCTATCGATTATAAAAATACTGATGCCTTTATTTCGTGCTGCCGGATTTGTTTTTGCAGTCACAATCAAATAATCTGAATAAACGCCGTTGGTAATAAATGTTTTTGAGCCATTAATTACATAAGTATCGTCTTTTTTAACTGCCGTAGTCCGCATTGCGGCAACATCAGAGCCGCCAAACGGTTCGGTAATGCACAAACAACCTATTTTTTCGCCGTCAATGCTTGCTGTTAAATAATTGTTTTTTATACTGTCGCTTCCTTCTTTTTCCAAATGGGTCATCGCCAAATATACATGTGCCCAAATCGCCGCAGCAAAACCACCCGAATTTACTTTTTGAAGTTCTTCTAAAAATATGACAGTATAAAATATATCCAACCCCAAACCGCCATATTCCTCTGGAGAATTCAAGCCCAAATAGCCCATTTCACCAAATTTTTTCCAAATAAACCTATCAATAGTACCGGTTTTTTCCCATTTATCAATATGAGGAACGACTTCCTTTTGTAAAAAATTTTGAAAACTTTTTCTAAATGCTTGGTGTTCTTCTGTAAAATACATACTATTCATAGGAGTTGTTCGCTTAAAATTTGGTGTTATTATTTAGCTTCCAAATATAGTGCTATTCTGTTAAATTTTTCTAGCGGAAAACCATCAATTTTTTTTAGCTCTTCAATAGATTGTATTTCAGCAACCTGATTTTTATAATTGAAGATTTTTTTGGTGAGTTCATAATCCAAATAAACGATGGCCAATACTTCTTTAAAAGTGGCTGTATTGACATTAATTTTTTGAATTGTTGGTTGTTTTGTGACCTCAAAATACTGCAAAACTTTATTGGCAATTTCTTTTTCCAGCGCCCATACTTCAAAAATTTGGTCATTAAAGGAGAATCCTTGCAATTTTATACGATAATCAATAATTCTTTTTGCCAGTTTTTCACCAATGCCGTTAATCATTTTTAAATCTTCTGCGGAAGCTGAATTGATGTCTTTTTTCGAGATTGATTTTTCAATACTGTTTTTTGAAGTTGATGTTCCAATTAATTTTCCTGAAGTAATCCAGTCAGGAAATTTAAAATACGGACTTATAGAAGCCAATAAACTGTCATTTATTCCTGTAATTTCTTGAAACTGCTTGGTTGAATTGATGTATTTTCCCTGCGCTCTAAAAGCAAGCAATTGATCAATTTCTTTGGTGCTCATGCCAAGTTGATGTCCTTTAAAATCTGTAATAAAATTCGGATTGAAAGGGTAAATTTTTAGAATGCTTTTTTCTGCCTGCTCCTTTTTCAAAGAATCCATTTCTTGTTGAAAAGCCAGAATTTCATTTTGGGAAACTATATTGATTTCTTCCGAAGAAAAATCGACAAAAAAGAAAATACCTTGAAGAAAAACAATAAACAACAACAAAAAGAAAATCCCATTTCTTTGGCCTTTAGGGTACCTGAAATGGGATTTTATGATATTCATTTAATATTTAAATTATTTTTTAGCCAGCCTTTGGGCCTTGTAAAGTTCCCCAGCTTTCAATTTGCGCCAGTATTCATCTAAATCAACTTTTACTTCACCCGACATTATATAGAGTCCAATAATATTTGGAAACGCCATGGCAAGTATCATCATATCCGAAAAGTCTAAAACTGCGCCCAAACTAACGGAAGCGCCTATCACCACAAATACTAAAAAAAACATTTTATAAACCATTTCCGCTTTTTTACTTTTTCCAAATAAGTAAGACCAAGCACGCATTCCGTAGTACGACCAGGAAATCATAGTAGAAAAAGCGAATAAAAATATGGCAACAGTCAATACATAAGGGAACCAGGAAATTACAGTGCCAAAAGCATCCGAAGTTAACTGCGCGCCACCCATTCCAACAACTTCATGTTTGCCGGTAAAAATTAAGACCAAAGCAGTTAATGTACAAACCACAACGGTATCAATAAAAGGTTCTAATAGAGAAACAAATCCTTCAGAAGGCGGATTGTTTGTTTTTGCCACACTGTGGGCAATGGCTGCCGATCCAACACCCGCTTCATTAGAAAAAGCTGCTCTTTGAAAGCCAATAATCAATACGCCTATAATACCCCCTTTTAAGGCAGATGGACTAAATGCACCATCAAATATTGCCGTAAATGCCGGTCCAATATTTTCAATATTGATAAAAATTACCGTCAAACAGGCAACCACATATATGGAGGCCATAATAGGAACTACTTTTTCGGTAACCTTGGCAATACTTTTGATTCCGCCAACAATAACTGCAGCCACAAGCATTGAAATAATGATGCCGAACCAAAATCCGTGGCCGGCCAGTTCAGGAATTTGTCCGGAAACGGCTTCAAATGCTTGATTTGCCTGAAACATGTTACCGCCACCAAATGAAGCACCAACACATAATACGGCGAATACGCCCGCCAAAACTTTTCCTAAGGTTTTTTTATTTTGTTTTTCCAATCCGTTTCGCAAATAATTCATCGGACCGCCAAAAACCCTTCCGTCTGCCGCTATATCTCTATATTTTACCCCCAAAGTACACTCCACAAATTTGGAAGACATTCCCAGCAATCCGGCAAGTATAATCCAAAAAGTCGCACCGGCGCCACCTAAAGATATTGCAACGGCAACTCCGGCAATATTCCCCAAACCAACAGTTCCTGAAACCGCAGTGGCAAGAGCCTGAAAATGGGTAACCTGACCTGGTGCGTTAGGATCGTCATATTTTCCGCGAGCCAAATCGATTGCGTGTTTAAAACCTTTGATATTTATAAAGCCCATTCGAATTGTAAAAAATAATGCGCCAATAGACAGCCATATCACAATAAACGGAATATTTTTTTGTTGAATGTCTCCATTTGGATAGAGCAATGCAATTTTTTCATCATAATAAACAGCAGCATAATTATGCGCGCCTTCCTCAATAACATCTCCCTTTTTTTCAGAGTTGTAAATAGAGCCGCCTTCCTTTGCCAAATGTTTTAAAGTTCCATCTACAAAAGCCCTTCCCACTATTTCAGTTCCTCCTCTCGAAATAATTGCAATAGTGTCACCCTCTTTAACTTTGACGCCATCTTCAACAAGCCATTTTTTAATCAAAAACGCTCCCTTAATACCTGGACTCCACCCTGGAATTGGAATGTTCTTTTTTTCAACATATACATTGGGATCGTGTATGCCCACTGCAGAAAAAGGATCCCAAAACAAAACCATGGCAATGGCATTTACAACCGGCGTAAAAGTTCCGTTAAATCGCTCGGAAATATTTTCCATGGGAACTTTATATTTTTTGGTGACCGTATTTCCTATAGAATCCGTTATTACAACACTATAAGAAACGCCTTCTACCAAGCCGAAAGCTTTATTGGAAGTTAGTGGAGCGCTTTGGCTACTCCATTTATAAGAATATGGAGGTGTGCCGCCATACACTTTCACTTCTAGTATTCCATCATTGATTAAACTGGACGGATTTACAATATTTTCATTTACAGTAAGATCTTGAGAAAATGCTACCGCAGAAAATAGCAGGAGGATTGGTATTATAAATTTTGAATTCATAGTTTGTTAGTTGGTTATTGTATCTTGCTAAAAAGCCTCCAAGATGCTAAAAAATTTAGCTTGCCACAAATTTTTAGCCTTAAACTTATTATTTTTTTGCTAAGTAATTAATAATGAGGATTATAATATTTCCCTTAATTTTTTGATTTGATTGGGGCGGCCAAGCACAATTAGATTGGAATTGAGTGTTAGTTCAGTTTCTGATTCCGGATTTACAATGTATTCATGAGTTGCAGTTTTAAAACCAATTACTGAACAGCCTGTTCTTTTGCGTAAATCCAAATCTCTTATGGTTTTGTTTAAAAATTCCGGCGGCAGGCCATTTACAGAAATTTCTTCTAAATTTGTTGAATCTTCATCAAGTATTGTTAACCTGTCTACAAATTCAACTAAATTGGGAGTAACTACCAATGATGCCATATGCATACCTCCTATTTTATCGGGCATTATAATATTGTTTGCCCCTGCAATTTTTAATTTATTTATAGATGATTCGTTTGAAGCCCTGCTTATAATAATCATGTTTTTATTCAACTGCCTAGCAGAAAGCACAACAAACAAATTATCGGCATCAGAAGACAAAGCCGTAATTAAACTCTTGGCATTATGCACTGCAGCTTTTTGTATTGTCTCATCTTGCGTCGCATCGCCTTCAACATAAAGTATATTGTCGCGCTCTAGTTCTTCAATTAAAGCTTTGTCCTTTTCAATAACCACGCAAGGCATTTTAAAACTCTTTAACTTTATAACTGCCTGTTTACCATTACGTCCATAACCACAAACAATGGTGTGATTTTCTAATTTTTGAATCATTTTTCGCACCCTTTTTTCATTTAATTGTTGAAGAAATTTTCCACTGATCAAATATTCAGATAAAACAGTAACTGAATATACATAAAACACGATACTTATTATTATTAAAAATATTGTAAAAATCTTTTCTGTCGCATTTAATTCATGTAGTGTGCCGTAACCTACAGTTGACATGGTAATTACGGTCATATATAATGAATCTACAAAAGTCTCATTCGAAATAATCATATAACCAGAGACTCCTATTAAAACAACAATGATTAATAGCGTAACTGAAATATATAATTTTGATTTAAATCTCATAAGCTTTATAAATCAAAAACAGATCTTCGTTTGGTGTAAATCATATCTTTTAAGCGCAATAAAAAAGCGAGTGTTAAATATATTCCAAAGGAAAAGCCCAAAGTTATAAAGGAAATGTAGATAAAAAATATGCGTACATTGGATACGTCGATACCTAATTTATCGGCAAATCTAGAGGATACCGCAAATCCGTGTTTTTCAAAAAAATGACGCAATGAATCTATCCAACGCATAGCTTATAAATTTAACGCAATATACTAATTTTCAAAATAAAGATGTGACTGTATACCAAAATTGTAGCTACATTTTTTTAACTTTGCAACTTTCCAAAAATTCAATGACAAAACACACAGAATATATAGAAGTTTTGGGAGCGCGAGTCCATAATTTAAAAAATATTGACGTTCGTATTCCCCGAGAAAAATTGGTGGTCATCACCGGTTTAAGCGGCAGCGGAAAATCGTCATTGGCGTTTGACACGATTTATGCGGAAGGCCAACGCAGGTATATTGAAACATTTTCGGCCTATGCAAGACAGTTTTTAGGTGGCTTGGAACGGCCAGATGTAGATAAAATTGACGGCCTCTCTCCTGTTATTTCTATTGAACAAAAAACAACCAATAAAAGTCCACGTTCTACCGTAGGAACCATTACGGAAATTTACGATTTTTTACGACTGCTTTATGCAAGAGCTGCCGATGCATATTCTTACAACACCAATGAAAAAATGGTGAGTTATGCCGATGTGCAGATAAAAGAACTTATTTTAAAGGAATTTGAAGGTAAAAAAATAGTAATTCTTGCGCCCATTGTTAAATCGAGAAAAGGTCATTACAGGGAACTTTTTGAACAAATTTCAAAACAAGGTTTTGTGCGTGTAAGGGTTGATGGGGAACTTTTGGAAATTACCAAAGGAATGCGCCTTGACCGTTACAAAACCCACGATATAGAAATTGTAATAGACCGATTAACGGTCAATGAAGCTTCAGAAAAAAGAGTGGAAGAAAGCATTGCAACTGCGTTATATTCTGGTGACAACGTGGTGATGATTTTGGAACATGAAACCAACAATCCGCGTTACTTCAGCAGCGATTTAATGTGCCCAACAACGGGGATTTCATACCCAAATCCCGAACCAAATTCGTTCTCTTTCAACTCCCCAAAAGGCGCTTGCGAAACTTGCAACGGGTTGGGAAAACTGGATAAAGTCAATATCAAAAAAATAATTCCAGACCCAAAGATTTCAATAAAAAATGGCGGAATTAAACCCATTGGCGAACAAAAAAACAGTTGGATTTTCAAACAGCTTCAGCTAATTGCCGACCGCTATCATTTTCAATTAAGTGATCCCATTTCAAAAATACCTAACGAAGCTTTAGAAATCATTTTGCATGGCGGAAGCGAAAAATTTGACATTGTTTCAAAAACGGCAGGAATTACCCGAAATTATGAAATTGATTTTGAAGGAATTATTCATTTTATTGAAAATCAATACAATACTAGTGATTCAACTTCCATAAAACGTTGGGCAAAAGAATTTATGGACGAGATCAATTGCGAAACCTGCGATGGAAAAAGGCTAAAAAAAGAAGCCTTATATTTTAAGGTCAATGAAAAAAATATATCGGAATTAGCGCAACTCGACATTACCGAACTTGCGAATTGGTTTGCCAAAATTGAAGAAAAACTCTCCGAAAAACAAATAAAAATTGCTTCTGAAATACTAAAAGAAATTAGAACAAGAATTCAGTTTTTATTGGATGTTGGTTTGGATTATTTAACGCTTGACAGAAGCTCTAAATCACTTTCTGGCGGTGAAGCACAGCGCATACGGCTGGCAACTCAAATTGGTTCACAACTGGTTGGCGTACTTTATATTTTAGATGAGCCAAGCATTGGATTGCACCAACGCGACAATCAGAAATTGATAAACTCACTGCTAAATTTAAGAGATATCGGCAACTCCGTAATTGTGGTTGAACACGACAAAGAAATGATTCAGCACGCCGATTTTGTACTCGATATTGGACCGGGCGCAGGAATTCATGGAGGAGAAATTGTAAGTGAAGGTAGTTTTGAAGAACTAAAACAACACCATACTTTAACAGCCGATTATTTAAACGGCACCAAAAGTATTGAAGTTCCTAAAAAACGACGTGCAGGAAACGGACACAAAATAGTTTTAAAAGGCGCTACCGGAAATAATTTGAAAAATATAACCGTTGAGTTTCCTTTGGGTAAATTAATTTGTGTGACCGGAGTTTCAGGCAGCGGAAAATCGACTTTAATCAACGAAACCTTATACCCCATTTTAAACGAACACATTTACAACGGCGTTAAAAAACCAATGCCCTACAAATCTATTGAAGGATTGGAACATATAGACAAGGTAATTGCCATAGACCAATCGCCAATTGGCAGAACACCACGCTCAAATCCGGCCACTTATACAGGGGTTTTTAGCGAGATTAGGGATTTGTTTGCCAAAACTAGCGAAGCTGCGATAAGAGGTTATAAACCCGGCCGATTTTCATTCAACGTGAAAGACGGACGTTGCGAAACTTGTGAAGGTGGCGGCGTTCGCGTAATAGAAATGAACTTTTTGCCAGATGTTCACGTGGAATGTGAAACCTGTCAGGGAAAACGCTTCAACAGAGAAACCCTGGAAATTAGATACAAAGGAAAATCAATTTCAGATGTGTTAAATATGACCATTGAAGAAGCGACTTTGTTTTTTGAACTCATTCCCAAAATTTACAGAAAACTAAAAACGATTCAAGATGTTGGGCTAAGCTACATCAAACTGGGACAGCAATCCACCACCTTATCTGGCGGTGAAGCGCAACGCATAAAATTAGCTTCGGAATTGTCTAAAAAGGACACAGGAAATACTTTTTATATTTTAGATGAACCCACAACCGGACTTCATTTTGAAGACATTCGTGTGTTGATGGAAGTTTTAAATAAATTGGTAAATAAAGGAAACACTATTCTCGTTATAGAACATAATTTAGATGTTGTAAAACTAGCCGACCATGTGATTGACATTGGCATGGAGGGCGGAAAAAAAGGCGGGCAGTTAATTTGTTTTGGTACGCCAGAAGAAGTAAGTCAACATAAAAAAAGCTATACGGCTAAATTCTTAAAAAAAGAATTAAATTAGCCTTCATTTTTTTAATAAAAAAATACCTATATTTCACCCATTCAAAAAAATAAAAAGCTGCAGATATGACAAATGAAGACCGACAAATAAGGGAGAAATTCAAGCAAAAAACGTGGAATGAAATTAAAACAAACGACTCTTGGGCCATATTTAAAATTATGGCAGAGTTTGTTGAAGGTTTTGAGCGACTCAGTAAAATTGGACCTTGTGTAACTATTTTTGGATCGGCTCGTGTAAAACCAGATCACAAATATTATATACTTGCCGAAAATATTGCGTTTAATTTGACAACTCATGGATATGGAATTGTTACGGGCGGCGGCCCGGGAATTATGGAAGCCGGAAATAGAGGCGCGCAACGTGGTAAAGGAACTTCTGTTGGCTTAAATATTGAATTGCCCTTTGAGCAACATGACAATCCGTATATCGACTCCGACAAAAGTTTAGATTTTGATTACTTTTTTGTTCGTAAAGTGATGTTTATTAAATATTCTCAAGGCTTTGTGGTAATGCCGGGAGGTTTTGGAACCATGGATGAACTTTTTGAGGCAATCACCTTGATTCAAACAAAAAAAATTGGAAAATTCCCCATCGTATTGGTTGGAACAAAATATTGGTCGGGATTGATGGATTGGATTAAAAATACTTTGGTAGAGGAAGGGAGCATTCACATGGACGATCTTAAATTAATTTCTATTGTTGATACCGAAGATGAAGTTTTGGAAGTGATAAACACCTTCTATAAAAAATACAGTTTAAGCCCTAATTTTTAATTAAACCCTTGAAAAAACAGCTATTTTTAACGCTTTTAGCCGGTATTCTTTGTTGGAATAATGTTAATTCCCAAACAAACAATACCACCATACTTGCTGTTTTAAATACACAAACAAACGAGCTTAAAATTCAACAGGAAATCAATTTTTACAACAAATCCGACAGTACTTTAAACACCGTATATTTTCATAATTGGGCAAATGCCTATAAGGATAAAAATACGCCATTGGCCAAACGTTTTATTGAAAATTATTCAAATACATTTCATTTTGCCAATGAAAAGCACAGAGGAAGCGCTAAAATAAATAGTTTCTCGGTGAATTACGATCTTGTTACTTGGGAAATTACAGCGAAAAATCCGGATATCTTAAAAATCAATTTAAAGCAATCTTTAAAACCGAAAGAATCCATAAAAATAATAGCAACTTATACCTTAAAAATTCCCAATGATAAGTTTACAAATTATGGCGTGAATAAAACTGGCTATAATTTACGGTATTGGTACTTAATTCCTGCTGTTTTCGACGGAAAATGGCATCTTCAAAACAATTTGGATATGGATGATTTGTATGTTGATTATACAAATTATCTGATCAACATAAAAGTGCCGAAAGATTATGTGTTAAATAGTGATTTAACCGTTTCCGTTGATTCACTGTCCAATTTTAACAGCTATAAATTGGTTGGAAAAAATAGACAGGATATTGCCTTAAGCATCACCAAAGAAAATGATTTTGTTGCTTATAATTCTAAGCCCGTTTCTTTAATCACCAACATAGATTCGAAAAAATTACATCCTGCAATTAAAAAAGAGATCATCAATAGAGAACTTTCTTTTATTGCCTCGTATTTAGGCGCATATCCGCATGAGAAACTTCTCATTAATAAAATAGATTATGAAAAAAATCCGGTATATGGTTTTAACCAATTGCCTACTTTTTTAAAGCCCTTTAATGATACTTTTGAATTTGACATTCAGCTATTTAAAATTTTAAGCAGAAAATATATAGACAACGTTTTTTTGTTTAACCAAAGAGAAGACGCTTGGCTTGCAGATGGATTACAAACCTATTTAATGATTAAATATGTCGAAAAATATTATCCTGAAGTAAAAGCGATTGGCGATATTTCAAAAATTTGGGGTGTTAAAAGTTTTAACTTGGCCAAAATCGATTTTAATGATAAATATCCTTTTGTCTACCAATTTGCGGCAAGAAAAAATTTAGACCAACCATTAACAACTCCCGCCGATTCCCTGTCGAATTTCAACAGAAAAATTGTAAATAAATACAAAGCTGGATTGGGAATTCAATATTTGGAAAATTATTTAGGCGAAGACATAATATTAGGGGCTATAAAAAGTTTTTCAGAAAAATATACCGGACAAAACACCCAAAGCGATTTGTTTTTAAAATTAATTGATTTGCCTAAAGATATTGCCTGGTTTAAATCAGATTATTTAAACACCAGCAAAAAAGTTGATTATACCATCAAAAAAATAGTCAAAAAAAATGATTCCCTTGAAATCAGTATTTTAAATAAACGAAATTTTACCGCACCCATTCAATTATATGGCATTCACAATAAAGAAATCGTATTTAAAGAATGGCTGGTTGGCATAGATTCCCTAACAAAAATTACCATTCCAACCAACGGTTTTGATCGACTTTCATTAAACCACGAATTCTATTTGCCCGAATATAATTTAAGAAATAATTGGAAAAATATTGACAAAAAATTATTTAACAGGCCTCTGCAGTTAAAATTTATGAAGGACATAGAAAACCCTTATTACAACCAATTTTTTTATACGCCAGAAGCACGATACAATTTTTATGATGGCGTGGTTTTAGGCATGGCCATATCAAACAAAACATTGCTAAACAAGAGTTTTCAATACAAACTGATACCTTCTTACGGAACAAAAAGCAATGCCTTTTCTGGAACTTTTTCCTTGCTTTATGAATACTTGCCCGAAGATAAAATAGTGAATAGATTTTTAACAGGAGTTTCTGGCAGCAGTTTTCAATATGCAAAAGACCTAAGTTACAGTACTTTTACACCATTCGCACTACTTGAATTAAAAAGAAAAAGTTTTAGAGATGTAAGTAATAGCATATTGTACACTTCCTATGTGATGATAGACAGGGAAAAGTCACCAACGCAAACGCAACATATTGAAACCAACAAATACAATGTTTTCAATATAAGTTATGGATATTCAAAGCCAAATATTATAGAAGATTTTAGATTTTCTGGCGGATTTCAATTTGCTGATAAATTTAGTAAAATCTCAGCCACAGCGCAATATAGATTGCTAACCGATACCAACAGACAATTTGATTTCAGAGTTTTCGCAGGGGCGTTTTTGTCCAATAAAACCGAAACGGATTTCTTTAGTTTCGCCTTGGACAGACCAACCGATTATTTATTTCAATATGACTATTTGGGAAGATCTGAAACTTCGGGGATTTTAAGTCAGCAAATTATCATTAATGAAGGCGGATTTAAATCGAAACTTCCCGTTGCCTATGCAAATCAATGGCTAACAACCATAAACACAAGTGTTGGATTGTGGCGATGGCTTGAAGTTTATAATGATGTCGGTTTTGTAAAAAATAGAGATGAAAAAGTTTATTTTGCTTATGAAGGTGGTGTAAGATTAAACTTTATACACGATATTTTAGAAGTTTATTTTCCGTTTTATTCCAATTTGGGATGGGAATTGACCCAGCCAAGATACAGCACCAAAATTAGGTTCGTGTTGGTCATAAATCCAAAAAAAATATACAATTTCGCTAAAAGAGGATTTTATTAGTTGTGAGTTATCTGTTTCAGGTTTCAGGTTTCAAGTTTTTTGTCAATTAATTTTAATTGCTTAACTTTTAACCTTTAATATTTAACTTTTAACATTTAACCTTTAACTTTTAACTTTTAACATTTTAACTTTTATCCCCGTTTTTTGCCCCAATTTTAATTACCATTTAAATTTGTAACTTTACCCCTACTAATAAAATCAAAAATATGCAGGTAAAATCTTCATCCACCAACCAAGAACAATTATCATTCAATCAATTTAAAAAGGAAGTCTTACGCGATTACCAAATTGCGGTAATAAGTAGAGAATGCAGTTACTTGGGCCGTAGAGAAGTATTAACCGGAAAGGCAAAATTTGGCATTTTTGGAGATGGCAAAGAAGTGCCTCAACTGGCTATGGCGAAGGCTTTTAAGAAAGGAGATTTTCGGTCGGGTTATTATCGCGACCAAACTTTTATGATGGCCATTGGCGAGCTAACTCCCCAACAATTTTTTGCTGGGCTTTATGCTCATGCCGACATCAATGCCGATCCTATGTCGGGCGGCAGACAAATGGGCGGCCATTTTGCAACACATAGTTTGGACGAAAATGGCCATTTTAAAAACTTGACCGAACAATACAATTCCACTGGAGATATTTCACCAACAGCCGGACAAATGCCTAGAATGCTCGGAATTGCACAAGCATCAAAAAAATTTCGAAATATTCCTGAATTAAAAAATCCAAAATTTTCAAACAACGGAAATGAAATTTCGTGGGGAACTATTGGAAACGCAAGCACTTCAGAAGGCTTATTTTTTGAAACCATAAATGCAGCAGGAGTTTTACAGGTTCCTATGATTATTAGCGTTTGGGACGATGATTACGGTATTTCTGTTCCGGCAAAATATCAAACTACCAAAGAAAGTATTTCTGAAATATTAAAAGGATTTCAACGCAATGAAACCGAAGACGGATTTGAGATTTTCGTAGTAAATGGCTGGGATTATCCACAATTGATTTCCGTTTACAACAAAGCAGCAAAAATTGCCAGAGAAGAGCATGTGCCCGTTTTAATTCATGTAAAAGATTTAACACAGCCACAAGGCCATTCAACTTCCGGTTCACACGAACGCTACAAATCAAAAGAACGCTTAATTTGGGAAAAACAAAACGACTGTCTAGTCAAAATGCGCGACTGGATTATTGAATTCGAATTAAAAGACAGCAATAATAACTTGCTGCGATTTGTAGATGCCGAAGAAGAATTGATCATCATTGAAAAAGAAGCAAAAAAAGAGGTCAATCAAGCCAGAAGAGATGCTTGGAATGCTTTTTTAAATCCGGTAAAAGAAGAAAAAATCAAGGTTATTCAATTGTTGGAGAATCTTGCGACAAAAAGCCATAACAAACCATTTATTATTAAATTGAAAAACGATTTGGCCACTGTTTTAGACACTTCAAGAAAAGACCTTTTAGTTGCTGCTAGAAAAGCCATTGTTTACGTAAGAGAGGAGAAGTTTGCCGAAAAAACGCAACTGCAAAATTGGATTGTCAGTTATTTAAAAACAGAACAACCAAGCTACAGCTCCTATTTATACAGTCAAAGTGATAAAAAAGTAAGTCATGTAAAAGAAGTTTTGCCAACTTATGATGCAAATGCAGAATTGGTTGATGGCAGAATTATTATAAAAGACAATTTTGACATCCTCTTTTCAAAATACAAAGATTTGTTCATTTTTGGCGAAGATGCAGGAAATATTGGCGATGTAAATCAGGGACTCGTTGGACTTCAGGAAAAATATGGAAAACTTCGCGTTGCCGATACAGGCATTAGAGAAGCAACCATTATCGGGCAAGGGATAGGAATGGCGCTAAGAGGCTTGCGTCCAATTGCCGAAATTCAATATTTAGATTATTTATTGTACGCCATTCAAATATTGAGTGACGATTTGGCTACACTGCATTACAGAACTGTTGGCAAACAAAAAGCGCCGTTAATTGTAAGAACCCGTGGCCACCGTTTGGAAGGAATCTGGCATTCTGGATCGCCGATGGGCGCTATTGTGCATTTATTAAGGGGAATGAATATTTTGGTTCCAAGAAATATGACGAAAGCTGCCGGATTTTACAATACTTTGTTGGAATGCGACGAACCTGCATTGATTGTTGAAAATTTAAACGGATACCGACTTAAAGAAAAATTCCCTAACAATTTAGGGGAATTTAAAACACCAATCGGTGTTGTTGAAACCATTAAAATTGGGAAAGATATTACTGTTGTTTCCTACGGTTCCACCTTAAAATTGGTGGAAGATGTGGTAAACAGTTTAAAACAGGTTGATATTGATATTGAAATTATTGATGTTCAAAGTCTGTTGCCATTTGACACCAATAAGGATGTGGTTAAAAGCATCAAAAAAACAAACAGATTGATCATTATTGATGAAGATGTTCCAGGAGGCGCATCTGCTTATTTATTAAATGAAATTTTAGAAAAGCAAAATGCTTACGCCTATTTAGACAGCAAGCCTGTTACTTTAACCGCAAAACCTCACAGAGCAGCTTACGGAACCGACGGCGATTATTTTTCAAAACCCAATGAAGAAGATATTTTTGAGGCAATTTATGGCATGATGAATGAGGTAAATCCAACAAAATATAAACCTTTATATTAATGTAACACAAATTACATTTTAAAATTTATCAATAAAACACCCGCTTGGGTGTTTTTATTTTTAGAACTTCATATAAAACTTTCCAAAAAGAATTAGAAAACGTTTTCGTATTGACATTTATCATTCTTTTTACAATAATTAACCCATATCTTTGAGAATAATAAAATTACACTACAGTATTCATATATAAATTTATAGATATGGCAAAAGTAAAAGGAGCTATAGTTGTTGATACACAAACCTGCAAAGGCTGCGAGGTTTGTATTCCTGTTTGTCCGGAAGATGTGATTGGCATGTCAACTGACATCAACAGAAAAGGCTATCACTATGCTTACATGAAAAACCCTGAAGCTTGTACAGGCTGTACAAATTGTGGCATTGTATGTCCAGACAGAGCAATCTCCGTGTACAGAGTAAAAGTTTCAGTATAACATTTAAAACATTGCATATAATGTCAGAATTAAAATTAATGAAAGGTAACGAAGCGTTGGCTGAAGCTGCAATTAGGGCTGGAGTTGATGGTTATTTCGGTTATCCTATCACACCACAAACAGAAATTATTGAATATTTAATGACCGAGCGTCCTGAATTAAGAACAGGAATGGTTGTTTTACAAGCGGAAAGCGAAATAGCTGCAATAAACATGGTTTATGGCGCCGCAAGCACCGGTAAAAAAGCAATGACTTCTTCATCAAGTCCTGGAATTTCTTTAAAATTGGAAGGAATCTCCTATTTAGCAGGCGCAGAATTGCCTGCCGTAATTGTAAATGTTGTTCGAGGCGGACCGGGATTGGGAACTATCCAACCTTCACAGGCCGACTATTTTCAATCGGTAAAAGGTGGCGGACATGGAGATTACAAACTCTATGTTTTAGCGCCGGCATCGGTTCAGGAAATGGCCGATTTTGTGGAAGATGCTTTTGATATTGCATTTAAATATCTCGCTCCGGTATTAATTCTTTCGGATGGATTGATTGGCCAAATGATGGAAAAGGTCATCCTTAAACCACAAAAACCAAGAATGACCAATGAGGAACTGATTGAAAAAAACGGCAGTTGGGCAACAACAGGCAAAAAAGGAAGAGAACGCAATATTATCACTTCACTCGATTTACAATCGGAAAAAATGGAAGCCAGAGTTCATAGATTAATGAAAAAATATGAACAGATGGAAAAAGAAGATTTGCGTTTTGAAAAAATAAACTGCGACGACGCTGAATATTTGATCGTTGCTTACGGTTCAAGCGCACGAATTTCACAAAAGGCGGTTGAATTGGCCAGAGCGAAAGGAATAAAATTGGGTTTATTAAGACCAATCACTTTATTTCCTTTTCCAAAACAAGCACTTTTTGAATTGGCCGATCAGGTTAAAGGAATTTTAAGTGTTGAATTAAATGCGGGTCAAATGGTAGAAGATGTTCGACTTTCTGTTGAATTTAAAGTACCCGTTGAACATTTTGGAAGAACCGGAGGGATTATTCACACTCCAGAAGAAATTTTAGAAGCTTTAGAACAAAAAATTATTAAAAATGGAAGTATCAGACATCATAAGACCAGAAAATCAAGTATTCTGTAAAACAAAATTAATGACAAACACCGCCCTGTCTTATTGTCCGGGTTGTGGTCATGGAACTGCGCACAATTTAACCATGGAAGTCATTGATGAAATGGGCATTTCAGAAGATGTTATCGGTGTTGCACCGGTTGGCTGCTCTGTATTGGCTTATGATTTTATGAATATAGATATGACACAAGCCGCACACGGTCGCGCACCGGCGGTAGCAACAGCCATTTCAAGACTTTGGCCTGAAAAATATGTGTTCACGTACCAAGGCGACGGTGATTTGGCCGCCATTGGAACTGCGGAAACCATTCACGCTTGTAACAGAGGTGAAAACATTGTCATTATTTTTGTGAATAATGGAATTTACGGAATGACAGGCGGACAAATGGCGCCAACAACCTTGGCAGGAATGAAATCTTCCACGTCACCTTACGGAAGAGATATTGAAACAATGGGTTCCCCATTAAAAATAACGGAGTTAATCGCCAATCTTCCCGGTGTTTATTACGTAACGCGTCATGCTGTTCATACACACAAACATGCGCGTAAAGCTAAAAAAGCAATTCAAAAAGCATTTGAAAACACACGTTTGGGAAAAGGGCTTTCATTTATTGAAATCGTATCAAACTGCAACTCAGGTTGGAAAATGGGACCAAATGAGTCAAATATTTGGATGGAAGAAAATATGTTTCCATACTTTCCGCTTGGTGATATAAAAGTAGATGGTATCTTAAAAAAATAAAACAATGACAGAAGAAATTATTATCGCAGGTTTTGGTGGACAAGGAGTGCTATCCATGGGAAAAATATTGGCCTATTCTGGTATCATGCAAGATCAGGAAGTGAGCTGGATGCCTTCTTACGGACCTGAAATGCGCGGAGGAACAGCCAATGTTACCGTAATTTTAAGTGATGAAAGAATTAGTTCACCTTACTTAAAAATTGTAGATACCGCCATTATTTTGAACCAGCAATCGATGGATAAATTTGAGGAATCCGTAAAACCGGGAGGCGTTTTAATTTACGATCCCAACGGAATTACTGCACATCCTACAAGAACTGATATCAAAATTTACCAAATTGAAGGCACAAAATTGGCTTCAGAAATGGGAAATAAGAAAATTTTTAATATGATTATTTTAGGCGGCTATTTAAAAGTAAAACCCGTTGTAAAATTAGAAAACGTGATTGAGGGCTTGAAAAAATCAATCTCTGAACGTTATCATAATTTAATTCCGCTCAATGTAGAAGCCATTACCATGGGAATGAATAATATTGTTCCTTATAAAATAGAAAAACACGTGTTTCAAAATTAGTTTTTAGTTATTCTTTATTTCAATTTAAAAATTCGGTTATTTTTTGTTACTTTATACAATTAAATAACCGATTTTTTTTATGGCTTCAATTTTAGTGACCGGCGGAACCGGATTTATAGGAAAAAAACTTTGCGAATTGCTTAGAAATAAAGGCCATAAAGTTGCCATATTAAGCAGAAACCAAAACCCAAAACCCAATAATTACTACTGGAATACCGAAACACGTCATATAGATGCAAAAGCCATTATTGAAGCCGATTACATCATTCATTTGGCCGGTGAAGGCATTGCGGACAAACGCTGGACACCGCAAATAAAAAAAGATTTAATAAACAGCCGGGTTGATACCGCCAATCTTTTATTTGAAAAAGTGAAAGAACTCAACCCTAATTTAAAAGGATTTATTGCAGCATCGGGAATTGGCTATTACGGCGCCACAACTTCAGAAAAAATTTACAATGAAAATGATGCTGCGGGTGAGGATTTTATCAGTGAAATATGTAAAGTTTGGGAAAAGGCATCCATGCAATTTGAAGCCATCAATATTCGCACAGTTATTTTAAGAACCAGCGTTGTGTTTGCCAAAGAAGGTGGCGCTTTAGAAAAATTAAGCCAACCCATAAAACTGGGTGTTGGCGCGCCAATTGGAAGCGGAGAACAATTTATGCCCTGGATTCACCTCTACGATTTGTGTAATATGTATGTTGCAGCCATTGAAAATAGTGAACTTAAAGGAATTTACAATGCCGTTGCCACTGAACACATCACCAATAAATCACTCACCAAAATGATTGCCAAAAAGCTTAAAAAGCCATTATGGCTGCCCAATATTCCCGCTTTCTTTTTAAAACTAATTTTGGGAGAAATGGCATTAATTTTATTGGAAGGAAGCCGGGTTTCTTCTGAAAAAATTGTTGCATCCGGATTTAAATTTGAGTTTCCAACCTTAAAATATGCTTTGAAAGATTTAATCAATTGACCAAATGATCAATGATTTTTCTTACTGGTAAAATTTCTTTGGTATGCGATATACTTGGTCCGGCCACCCAAACCGTTTTATAAGTGACCTTTGTTGCGGCATGTTCGGTTGCTTTCATTCCTATGGAAAAGCGAATCATTTTAACCCATTTTTTAAGTTTTTTATTTTTGTTCAATAAGGTTTCAATCCACGTTTGCTTTGTCCCGGATTTTTGTACATAAGGCGTGTTAATTACGGTACAAGGCGTTCCTGAAATTCGCTCGGTCATCACAATATCATCAGCACCATAATCTACACAAGCTTGTTTATATTCTTGGGTTACGCCTGCCTCTAAAGAAGCTATAAACGGACTTCCTACGGAAACACCTTCGGCGCCATAACTTATCATTCTGTCAATATCCGCTTTACAGCCAACGCCTCCGGCAGAAATAACAGGAATCGAACAATTGGCAATCAACAACTTTATTAATGCTTCCGGAGAAAGGTTTCCCCTATGACCACCTGCTTCATTATTTACAGCAATAATAGCATCAGCGCCTAAACTTTCTACTTTTTGCGCAAAATTTAAATCTATGACATCACAAAAAACCTTAATGTTATTTTTATGCGCCATTTTAATAGTTTCTTGCGGACTTCCAAGCGATGTGATAATAAAATCGGCACCTTCATTGCAAATCATTTCTAACTGACTTTTATATTTTATGTTCGATTTGTTTACAATCAAATTAAAACCGAATGAACCACCCTGCCTGTCCGGCAGGCAGGCTTCAACTTTTGCAGCCTTCAGTTCTTTTATGGCTACTTTTAAATCGTTGACCGTTCTGTAATTTAGTGCAGGAATACAACCTGCAATACCGCCTTTCATCCCTTCAATAACCATAGATGTATTGGAAACTAAAAACATTGGGGCTTGAATAATGGGGTATTTTATGTTTAAAAGCTGCGTTAGTTTAGTTGAATTCATAATTATGATTTGGTCAAATATACTAATTATTATGCACGCATAACAGTAGCGCCTTAAACAAAAAAAGCCTCCAAAAATGGAGGCTTTTTAAAATTTATTTCAAAAAAATTATTCTTCTTTAACTTCTTCAAAGTCAACATCTTCCACATGGTCTTTTTCATTTTTTGCTTGACCATTTTCGGCATCACCTGCTGGAGCACCTTGTGTATCTTGTTCTGCTTTGTACATTTCTTCGCTGGCCACTTTCCAAGCTTCATTAATTTTTTCCATTGCAGCGTCAATTTGTGCAATATCTTTTGTTTCATGAGCTTTTTTCAATTCAACAAGCGCTGCTTCGATTGGTTCTTTTTTATCTGCCGATAATTTTTCTCCAAACTCTTTTAATTGTTTTTCTGTTTGGAAAATCATGGAATCTGCTGCATTAATTTTTTCAGCAGTTTCTTTGGCTTTTTTATCAACTTCAGCATTTGCTTCCGCATCAGCTTTCATTTTTTTGATTTCTTCTTCAGTCAATCCAGAAGAAGCTTCAATTCTGATATCCTGTGTTTTTCCTGTGGCTTTATCGCCGGCTGTTACGTGAATAATACCGTTGGCATCAATATCAAAAGTTACTTCAATTTGAGGTGTTCCTCTTTGTGCCGGCGGAATGCCGTCTAAATGAAACCGTCCAATTGTTTTGTTATCGGCTGCCATAGCGCGTTCACCTTGCAACACGTGAATTTCTACAGATGGCTGATTGTCTGCCGCTGTTGAAAATACTTGTGATTTTTTGGTTGGAATGGTTGTGTTTGCTTCAATTAACTTGGTCATTACATTTCCCATAGTTTCAATACCCAATGAAAGAGGCGTAACGTCTAACAACAATACATCTTTTACATCACCCGATAAAACTCCTCCTTGAATGGCTGCACCAATAGCAACAACCTCATCAGGATTCACCCCTTTTGACGGTGATTTTCCGAAGAACTTTTCTACAGCTTCAACAACAGCAGGAATACGGGTTGATCCACCAACCAAAATAATTTCATTAATATCACCTACGGTTAAACCAGCACCTTTAAGTGCTTTTTTACAAGGCTCAATAGTTCTTTTGATTAAATCATCAATCAATTGTTCAAACTTTGCTCTGGTTAAACTGCGAACCAAATGTTTTGGTCCACTTGCGGTAGCAGTAACATAAGGCAAGTTAATCTCGGTTGTTGCAGCCGATGACAATTCAATTTTAGCTTTTTCAGAAGCTTCTTTTAAACGTTGTAAAGCCATTGGATCTTTACGCAAATCAATGCCTTCTTCAGCATTGAACTCTGCGGCCAACCAGTCAATAATTTTTTGGTCAACATCATCACCACCTAAATGGGTATCACCATCGGTTGACAATACTTCAAAAACACCATCGCCCAATTCAAGTATGGAAACGTCATGCGTTCCTCCACCAAAGTCAAAAACAACAATTTTTTGATCAATTCCTTTTTTGTCCAAACCATAAGCCAATGCCGCAGCAGTAGGCTCGTTAATAATACGGCTCACTTTCAATCCGGCAATTTCACCGGCTTCTTTAGTGGCCTGACGTTGTGCGTCATTAAAATATGCAGGCACCGTTACAACAGCTTCCGTTACTTCAGTTCCTAAATAATCTTCAGCAGTTTTCTTCATTTTTTGAAGAATCATGGCCGATATTTCTTGTGGCGTGTACAACCTTCCGTCGATATCAACACGAGGCGTGTCATTATCGCCTTTTACAACTTTATAAGGTACGCGCTCTGCTTCCATTTTAGATTCAGAATATTTGTTTCCCATAAAACGTTTAATTGAATAAACTGTTTTTAAAGGATTTGTAACAGCCTGACGTTTTGCAGGATCACCCACTTTTCTTTCTCCACCTTCAATAAATGCCACAATAGAAGGTGTTGTTCTTTTTCCTTCTGCATTAGGAATTACCACTGGTTCGTTTCCTTCCATTACGGCGACACACGAGTTGGTTGTTCCTAAATCTATTCCTATAATTTTACCCATAACGATATTTATTTAATTTTATGATTTTGTATTTTTAAACTCTGAGTTACGGTATTCAATGATTATGCCATTGCAAAAATTATGTCAAGTTGTCATAATTAAGTTAAAATACCTTCTGAATTTGGCACTGAATCTGCTTTATGAAGTGTGAATTTTATAAAAATGATAGGCATATACCACAATGATATATCTTTGCATACTTTTATAAAAAACGGGGAAAGTGGAGTGTATTTCAATTTTTGATATGCTTAAGGCAGGAAAATTCATGCCAAAATTCCGCTGGATAAAGTTATCGCGACCATGTGGGAAACGGCAAAAGACATGAATTCAAAATACAAAGAAACTTCAGAAGGTGGTTTGGCCGTAAGCGTAAACATATCAGATTGTTAGCCAGAATTTATTTTTTATCGATATTATATTTTAACTTTAAGCAGCAAATTCTATTTTTTAATTTAAAAAATGATAATCATAAGTAAATTCGATGAAAAAATTGCACTTTACCAAAGTGAAATGAAGAAATTGGGTCTTAAATTTGATGCCGATTTATTGACAAAAGTAACGAAAGGCTTAGGGCCTTCAATTTACAAAGCTGATGCTGAAACTGTTTCCGCTACCGATAAAAAGGAACTTGAAACTTTGAAAAAAAACTTCTTAATGAAAAAATTAGGATTGACTGACAGTCCGAAATTAGACCACGCAGTTGAAAATGTCATTGAAAAGGTAGGGAAATCAAACAGAAATAAATACAGGGCTATTGTTTATTATGAATTGGTAAAAGAATTGGGCCAAGAAGATAAATACAATTAATATTTAAAAAAAACCCGCAATTTGCGGGTTTTTTTTTATCATTTTTTGATTTTTTATAAGCTGAAATATTTTTACTTCACTTAACTAATCCAACTCTTCTTCACTTTCTTCATCGGCGATATCTTCAATATCACTGTCAAACACATCATCAAAATTGTCTTCCTCTGCATCATAGTCTTCCATGGTTTCTTCCAATTTCAAACTTATTTTAACAAGATATATGGTATCCTCAAAACTTACCTCAACTGCTCTCACCGTTTCGCCTTTGGCATTTTTAAAGGTAATGATGTCTTTGTATCCGTATCCTGTGGGGAATTTTTCCACCAACAAGTCCAATATTTCACTCGTTAATTTACTATAATCTACTATTACTCTTTTCATAAACTGCAACTACATATTTAACAAATAGGCAAAAATTAGTGGCACAACAATGGTTGCGTCAGATTCTATTATAAATTTTGGGGTATTGATATCTAATTTTCCCCAAGTTATTTTCTCATTTGGAACCGCCCCTGAATATGATCCATAACTTGTGGTAGAATCTGAAACCTGACAGAAATAACTCCAAAATGGCGTGTCAGTACGTTCTAAATCCTGGTATAACATGGGTACCACGCAAATAGGAAAATCACCTGCAATACCTCCACCTATTTGGAAGAATCCAATACCTGTTTTAGAATTTTCGGTATACCAATCGGCTAAGAAAGTCATATATTCAATTCCCGATTTAACGGTACTTGCTTTAAGTTCCCCTTTTAAAACATAGGAAGCAAAAATATTTCCCATGGTGCTGTCTTCCCAACCCGGAACAACCATTGGCAAATTGGCTTTAGCAGCTGCAATCATCCAACTATTTTTAGGATCAATTTCATAATATTGTTCCAATACGCCCGAAAGTACCAATTTGTACATAAATTCATGCGGGAAAAAACGTTCTCCTTTATCTTCTGCATCTTTCCAAATTTTGAAAATATGTTTTTGTAATCTTCTGAAAGCTTCCTCTTCAGGAATACAAGTATCGGTAACCCTGTTCAATCCTTTTTCCATTAAATCCCATTCATCTTGAGGCGTTAAATCTCTGTAGTTTGGCACTCTTTTGTAATGGGAATGGGCTACTAAATTCATTACGTCTTCTTCCAAGTTTGCACCGGTACAAGAAATAATTTGAACTTTATCCTGTCTGATTATTTCAGAAAAGACTTTGCCTATTTCAGCGGTACTCATAGCTCCTGCCATGGAAACCAACATTTTTGAACCGCTAGCCAACTGGTCTTCATAGCCTTTTGCGGCATCCACCAAAGCTGCAGCGTTAAAATGCAGGTAATACTTTTCTATAAATTGAGAAATTGCTCCTTTATTAGTCATATTCTTCGTCTTCGAATTTTGAGGTTTTATTATTTGGTTCTTTAAAACCGCTTTCATTTCCGTAATCAGCTTCTTCTGTATTGTCAAATTTGTAACTAAGCATTTTATAGTACAATTTAGCAGCTAAAAAATCAGATGATTTGTCCTTTTCATTAGGGCAAAGTTCCATAATGTCGAAACCTACCACATTTTTTTCTTTGAATATTTTTTTCAGAAAATCTAAGGTTTCGTACCAAAGTAATCCTCCTGGTTCAGGCGTTCCTGTAGATGGCAAGATTGAAGGGTCAAAAGCATCCAAATCAAAAGTTATAAAAACATTTTTAGTCATTAAGTCAATAGCATTTTCCATCCAATAATCATCTACTGCCATTTCATGGGCAAAAAATACTTTATCTTCATCCGTTACCGTTTTTTCAATGGCATCCATACTTCTAATACCTACTTGAATAAGATTTGTGTTCTGACTTGCTTCATAAGCTGAGCAGGCATGATTGCAGGATGATCCGTTGTATTCTTTTCTCAAATCGGCATGCGCATCAATTTGAACCACCGTTAAATTATTGAAACATTCATTAAAAGCTCTGATTGTTCCTATAGAAACGGAATGTTCACCACCAAAAATGGTGACGAATTTGTTTTTTCTGATAAATGTTTTGGTCACTGCATGAACTGCGTCAACCATTTTTTCAGGTGAAGAATTTTCTGTCACGGCATCTGCTAAATAAATGCCGTTTTTATAAACTTCAGAATCAGTTTCAATATCGTAAAGTTCCATGTTTTCTGAAGCATTCAAAAATGCTTCAGGTCCCTTGTCGGCGCCCTTTTGCCAAGTGCTTGTTCCATCATAAGGAACAGGTATCAAAACTATTTTTGAAGTTTCAATTTTGGCATATTGTTCAGATATCCCCGCGTAAGTTCTTTTATTCATAACCTAATATTTTTAAAAAATCGCTTGCTGTTTGTTTTTCTTTAAACACTTTAAATTCTAGTTTTCCTTCGTTATCTTTTGATATAATAATATGTTTTGGCTGCGGAATTAAGCAATGTTGCAATCCGCCATAACCTCCTATTGATTCCTGGTAAGCGCCTGTATTAAAAAATCCTAAATACAGTGGCTTTTCTTCTTTGTAAACCGGCAAATAAATGGCGTTTATGTGCTGTTCTGAATTATAATAATCATCACTGTCACAAGTTAAACCGCCTAACAATACCCGTTCATAAACATCGTTCCAACGGTTTAAAGGTAATAAAATAAATCGTTTATTTATGGCCCAACTATCTGGTAATGTAGTAATAAATGAGGAATTTATCATATTCCATCTTTCTCTGTCGTTTTGCTTTTTCTGATACAAAACCTTATAAATGGCGCCTCCGCTCTCTCCTACTGTATAACTTCCAAATTCAGTAAATATATGTGGAACCTGAACCTCGGCATCGTCGCAAGCTTCTTTGATCTGACTGATAATTTCATCAATCATATATTCATAATCGTAATTAAAAGCCAAGGAATTTTTTATTGGAAATCCGCCGCCAATGTTTAAGCTGTCCAAACTCGGACAAATTCTTTTCAGACTGATATAAACCTTCAAACATTTGCTTAACTCATTCCAATAATAGGCGTTATCTTTAATACCAGTATTGATAAAGAAGTGCAACATTTTCAGATTCACTTTATGATTGTCTTTTACTTCACGTCTATAAAATTCAACAATATTTTTATAGCCAATTCCTAAACGCGAGGTGTAAAATTCAAACTTTGGCTCTTCTTCAGAAGCAATCCTGATGCCTATATTTATTTTCTTTTTGGTTCCTTCTGTTAGCAACCCAATTTCTTCATAATTGTCGATAATGGGAATGCAATTTTTATGTCCGTTATTGATCAATCTTTGAATATTTGTAATGTATTCGTCTCTTTTGAAGCCATTACAAAGAATATAAGTTTTATCTGTTATTTTACCTTCTTTCTTTAGGTTTTCAACAATATCAATGTCAATTGCTGAAGAAGTTTCAATATGGATGTCATTTTTTAAAGCTTCATCCAACACATGCTTAAAATGAGAGCTTTTAGTGCAATAACAGTAATGGTATTTGGCTTTATATTTATGCGTTTTCATGGATTTATGAAACCATTCTTTCGCTTTTTGAATATTTTCGCTAATTTTTGGTAAATAGGTAAATTTTAAGGGCGTTCCAAATTCTTCAACCAACTGCATAGTGTCGATATCATGAAAGTGCAAGTTTTTGTTGGAATCAACTTCGAATTCTTCTTGTGGGAAATCGAATGTTTGGCTTATTAGATCGATATATTTTGTGTTCATTTAGTATTTTAATTTTACAATTAATTAAGATAGTCATTTTTCGACTAATATTAAGTTCAAAAAAGGATTGTTTTATCTATACTCTTAATACTAAATAATTTTTTTTAAACCTAACAACTTTCAATGGGCTGTACAACTTTAAAATGTGGTTAAATGAAGTCATTAAAATGCTTAATTCTTCGTTATATTTTTTAATAATTTTATGTTTTAAAGACCTGCAAACACACATGTTAGATGCTAAAAAACACACTTCTGTTATGGCTGCTTTAAACGTTGGCGCAAACTTATATAAAAAATCAATACAAATTAAAAAAAATCTATATTTATCGCGTAAAAACCAACTCATTTTCTGAGGATAAATTCGCATCAAAAGCATAGCCTTCATAATTAAAATTTTTCAAACCATCTAAGGTTTCAATATTGTGATCAATAATGTAACGAACCATTAAACCTCTGGCTTTTTTGGCAAAAAAAGCTATTACTTTTAATTTTCCGTCTTTTAAATCCTTAAAAACTGGCGTAATTACAGGAACTCTCAACAATGCTGGTTTTACCGCTTTAAAATACTCT
>JAAFHC010000130.1 GCA_010906935.1 Gelidibacter sp. | reverse complement strand
TTGGCAATTACTTCCGACCCATTCTTGGTGTTTAGTTCCAATATTTTTGCCATACTCGGATTGCGATCTATGTATTTCTTCCTTTCTAATATGCTGGTGAAATTCTATTATTTAAAATACAGTTTAATTGCTATTCTTTCGTTTGTTGGCGTAAAACTCATCCTAATGCATCATTTCAAATTTCCTGAGTGGGTTTCCCTGACATATATAGCGTTTGCACTTTTTATAGGGATATTTGTTTCCCTCAAATTAACGAAAGAGAAAGACTTTATTGAAGAATAAACTTAAACAAAATTGAAAAAACAAAACCCTCAAAAAGTAAATTCTGAGGGTTTTCTATTTATTGTTATTAATGAGGCTATTAAAAAACTTCGCCCAGTTCTTTAAGCTTTTCAGTATTTTCAGCCAATTTTAGGCCTTCTATTATTCTATGAATATCGCCATTGATAATATTCTGCAAATCGTACATTGTTAAGCCAATTCTGTGCTCTGTAACACGACCTTGCGGATAATTATAGGTTCTAATTTTAGCCGATCTGTCACCAGAGCTCACCATCGTTTTTCGTTTAAGGGAATCTGATTCCTGTTTTTTGGCCAGTTCCATTTCGTACAATCTGGAACGTAAAACCTGCATTGCTTTGTCCTTATTCTTATGCTGCGATTTTTGATCCTGGCATTGCGCCACAAGACCCGTAGGAATATGCGTTAAACGAACTGCAGAATACGTAGTGTTTACCGATTGCCCTCCTGGCCCCGATGAACAGAAAAAATCCATTCGCACATCTTTCATATCAATTTGAACATCAAATTCTTCTGCTTCAGGCAAAACCATCACTGTGGCGGCCGATGTGTGCACACGTCCCTGAGTTTCCGTTTGTGGCACCCGTTGCACACGATGTACGCCGGCTTCAAATTTTAAATTGCCATAAACATCTTCACCTTCAACGCTAAAAATAATTTCTTTAAATCCGCCTGATGTGCCTTCGCTCATATCAACTATACTCGTTTTCCAGCCTCTATCTGCGCAATATTTTGTGTACATTCTAAATAAATCACCAGCAAAAATACTGGCTTCATCACCACCCGTTCCTGCCCTAATTTCCACCATCACATTTTTTGCGTCGTCAGGATCTTTTGGAATTAACATAAACTTAATGTCTTCCTCCAACTGTGGCAAACGCGCTTCAGCTTCTTCAATCTCTATTTTAGCCATTTCGGTCATATCATCATCAGACCCGTCAGCTATAATTTCTTTGGCTTCTTCAATATTTTTTAACAACCCTCTATATTCATCACCCACTTTCATCACTGCATTTAAATCCTTGTATTCTTTGCTGATTTTCACGTAGCGCTTTTGGTCTGAAATAATATCCGGCTGAATTATCAGGTCAGAAACCTCATCAAAGCGTTGTTTTATGATTCTTAATTTATCTAACATTTATTTTTTATTAGTTTGCAAATTTACAACAAATTCTTGATATTTTACTGGGATGCTTTTTTATGTTTTTTTGAATTATTACCTACTATTCTATAAACAACTGTTATCTAATTCGTAGAATATCTTGGGCGTTCCCGCTGAAGAAGCGGTCGGGCATTCCGCTCCAATCTTTTTACCGTTAAAAAAAACGCTAAAAAGTATTTCTGCTCCAGTCCCTAACGCAAATTGAATGAAAATTGAATAATGATTAATTTCAAAATCTATAATGAATGAAGCTTGAACAAATTTGAGAGAAAAATGAGTATAAATTTAATACTCAAAAACACCAAATTCACTTTTGATGGTCATTTTTTTGGTTTCAGAAGCTTCTACCCTTCCCACAATTTGGGCATCCACATTAAAACTTTTAGAAATAGCGATAATATTTTGTGCAATTTCAGGAGTAACATACAACTCCATTCTGTGGCCGCAGTTAAACACTTGGTACATTTCTTTCCAATCGGTTTTGCTTTGATTCTGGATTAATTTGAACAATGGCGGAACTGCAAACATATTGTCTTTTACAATATGCAAATTATCAATAAAATGAAGAATTTTTGTTTGGGCACCGCCACTGCAATGCACCATACCGTGAATTTCTTCAGAAGTAAATTTCTCCAATATTTTTTTAATGATGGGAGCGTAAGTTCTGGTTGGCGAAAGCACCAATTTCCCTGCATTAATTGGCGAATTTTCAACAGCATCTGTTAATGTCATCTTTCCTGAATAAACCAATTCTTCTGGAACTGCGGCATCAAAACTTTCAGGATATTTCTCCCCCAAATACTTATTAAAAACATCGTGGCGGGCAGATGTTAACCCGTTAGAACCCATTCCTCCATTATATTCCTTTTCGTAAGAAGCTTGTCCGAAAGAAGCCAAACCAACAATAACATCACCAGGTTTTATGTTTGCATTGTCAATGACATCGGCTCTTTTTATTCGGGCGGTAACTGTAGAATCCACAATAATGGTTCTTACCAAATCACCAACATCGGCAGTTTCGCCACCGGTGGAATGAATTTCAACGCCATGCTTTTTTAAATCCAACAATAATTCTTCTGTTCCGTTTATGATTACAGAAATTACTTCACCCGGAATTAAATTTTTATTGCGCCCAATGGTTGAAGACAGCATAATATTGGTTGTAGCGCCAACACAAATTAAATCATCAATATTCATAATTAATGCATCTTGCGCAATGCCTTTCCATACAGAAATATCACCAGTTTCTTTCCAATAGGTATAAGCCAAAGACGATTTTGTTCCTGCGCCATCGGCGTGCATGATTAAACAATAATCTTCATCATTTGTTAGATAATCCGGCACAATTTTACAAAATGCCTTCGGGAACAAACCTTTATCTACATTTTTTATGGCATTATGTACATCTTCTTTTGAAGCTGAAACGCCTCTTAAGCTATATCTTTTACTGTTTTCTGAACTCATTGGTACTAATTATGTTGTTGTGCAAAAGTAATTTTTCTTTTTTAAACCTAATGGATTTTTGCCTTCGTAATCAATATAAAGTTAACTATTTTGGTATTGGCCTAAAACAAAAAATCCCGCAAATGCGGGATTTTAGCGTTATTATCGTATAAATAACAACTCTCTATATTTTGTAAGTGGCCATATCTCATCATCAACCATTAATTCAAGTTTATCGCAATGATATCTTATTTCATCAAAAAATGGTTTAACCTCATCGCAATATGCAGCTGCTTTTTCTTCTGCATCTTCCATGATATTTGCTTTTTTACGCACATCAATCATTTTGTCTATTTTTGAGTGAATAGCCGCAATATGATCAGAAATTAGTTTTATTAATTTAACTTGTTCTGCTGCATGCTTCTCAAAATCTTTTCCAAATATCTCTTTCAATCCGGTAACATTTTTAATAAGCATATTTTGATAACGCACTGCTGTGGGAACAATATGATTGCCTGCGATATCACCTATAACACGAGATTCAATTTGGATGCGTTTGGTATATTCTTCAACTTCAATTTCGTATCGGGCTTCAGTTTCAACCTTGCTCATCACGTTCATTTCTTCAAATAATGCGATTGATTTTTTAGAAACTCTAGCTTTTAATGCTTCAGGCGTTGTTTTATGATTGCTTAATCCTCTTCTTTTTGCTTCTTTTTCCCAGGCGTCTCCATAACCATTTCCTTCAAACAAAATATTTTTTGTAGCTTTAATATATTCTCTTAAAACATTAAAAATAGCTTCATCTTTCTTTAAATCTTTATTTTCAATTAACGCATCAACTTCAATTTTAAAATCTTTCAATTGTTTTGCAACAATGGTATTTAAAACGGTCATTGGATTTGCGCAGTTTGCAAATGATCCAACAGCCCTGAATTCAAATTTATTTCCTGTAAAGGCAAAAGGTGACGTTCTGTTTCTGTCGGTATTGTCCAATAAAACATCCGGAATTTTACCAACCACATTCAATTTAAGATCGGTTTTTTCTTCAGGAGAAAGTTTACCTTTGGTTACGCCTTCCAATTCTTCCAATACTTTTGTCAATTGCTCTCCAATAAATACAGAGATAATTGCAGGAGGCGCTTCATTTGCACCAAGTCTGTGGTCATTATTGGCTGAAGCTACCGCAGCTCTAACCAATTCTTCATTGTCATGAACAGCTTTAATGGTATTTATAAAGAAAGTTAAAAACTGAAGATTGCTCATTGGTGTTTTTCCAGGTGCTAATAAATTAATTCCTGTATCAGTTGAAAGAGACCAGTTATTGTGTTTTCCCGATCCGTTTACGCCCGCAAAAGGTTTTTCATGAAGCAATACTTTAAGCTGGTGGCGAGAAGCCACTTTACCCATCATATCCATTAACAATGAATTATGGTCAACGGCCAAGTTACATTCCTCATATATAGGTGCCAATTCAAACTGATTTGGTGCAACTTCATTATGACGCGTTTTTACTGGAATCCCAACAAGCATACATTCTGTTTCCAAATCACGCATATAGTTCAATGCCCGGCTTGGAATGGACCCAAAATAATGGTCGTCCAATTGTTGCCCTTTTGCAGGAGAATGTCCCAATAAAGTTCTTCCTGTTAAGATGATATCTGGTCGGCTGTTGGCCAAAGATTTGTCAATTAAAAAATATTCTTGCTCCCATCCTAATGAAGCGGTAACTTTCTTTACATTTTTGTCAAAATATTTACAAACTGCTGTAGAAGCATCATCTACGGCTGTTAGTGCACGCAATAAAGGAGTCTTATAATCTAATGCTTCTCCCGTATACGCAACAAATATGGTAGGAATACTTAAAGTTGTCCCATAAATAAATGCCGGCGAAGTTGGATCCCAAGCGGTATAACCACGGGCTTCAAAAGTATTTCTAATTCCTCCATTCGGAAAACTGGATGCATCTGGTTCTTGTTGCACCAATTGATCTCCGCCAAATTTTTCAATGGCCATTCCGTTTCCTATAGTTTCAAAAAAAGCGTCGTGTTTTTCAGCAGTTCCGCCAGTTAAAGGCTGAAACCAGTGCGTATAATGCGTAACTCCTTTAGACATTGCCCACTCTTTCATGGATGAAGAAACCTGATCAGCAATTTTACGATCAATTTTTGTTCCGTGTTCAATGGCACTCATAACACCTTTATAGGCATCTTTGGTCAAATATTGACGCATGGTGTTTTCATTAAATACATTTTCACCAAATAAGGCTGATCTTTTTGTATCTTCAATAACTTCAACAGGTTTTCTTTTTGCTGATTGGGCTAAGGCTTGAAATCTAATTTTAGACATTTTTAATGTGATTTAGAATTTATACACTACTATTAACGGTGCAAATCTAATTTAAAAAACGAATTAAAAAAAATAACCCCCTAAATTTTTAGGGGTAAAAATGATTATTTGTGTTTTTCTTAATAAAACAGATGATATTTACAGTAAATATATTTTCTAACCATATTAACTAAAATTATTTATTAAAAAATCATCAACACCTAAATATTAAGTTTCCTTTAATCAAAATAAAAAATACTTTCCCGCTAATAAACCTTCTTTTTTACCAAAATAAGAATAAAACGATTTAATTATTTACTTTAAACAGGCCAAAATATGTTTACTTGATTTACAGTATTCATTAAATTCCTATTTTTGCTTAATGAAAAAACATTTATTCAAAATTTTAGGCAATCTCAATAAGATTTTGCTTCCAAGCTTCACCAAAAAACGACTGGATATGGCAAAAGCCAAAAAATGGCAAATGGCAATTATTGGGTGGCGTTATTTTGTTACAAAAAATAGTTTGTAAATACGCAAAAAATAGTATATTTGCACCCTCAAAACGGCCTCGTGGCGCAACTGAATAGCGCACTTGATTACGGCTCAAGAGGTTGATGGTTTGAATCCATTCGAGGTCACTAATGTTTTGTACATTTAAAACCAAATCCTTGTAAACTATATGTTTTACAAGGATTTTTATTTTTGAGACCATCATAATATTTGATTTAATTTCATATATTTGGTCAACAAATCGGTCAACAAAAATTTTCGTGGTCAACATTGTTGACCGCGAGGCCAAAAAAACCATAGTTGATTTGACTTTCGTCTTAAACAAAGTTTAACTTAAAAAGACGACAACTATGAAAACATCAACCACCTTTTCTATCCTAATTTGGATAAATGCATCGCGTGCTAAAAATGACGAAGCAGAAATTTTTGCCAGAATTACTGTAAACCAAAAACGCGTAAACATAAGTTTAAAGCGTAAAATCAAAATTGATTCCTGGGATAAATCAAAATCAAAGGCAAAAGGCAACAGTCAAGATGCTCGATTACTGAACCTATATTTGGACCAAGTGAAAGCTAAAATATTCAAAACTTCTCAAGATTTGGATAATCAAGGAAAATTAATAACAGCCCAACTTATAAAATCAACTTTTTTAGGTGAGGGAGAAAATCACAAAACACTTAAAAACTTAATTGAATACCATTCAAACAAAATTAAGAATACACTTGCCCCAGGTACAATTAGAAATTTTGGAATCACGGAAAACTACATTTCAAAATTTGTAGAACAAAAAAGAAAAACCACAGATGTATATTTAAATCAATTAGACTATAAATTTATTTGTGATTTTGAAAGTTTTTTAAACTCTTATTGGCCAAAAGGCCACCCAAAAGCAATTGGACAAAATACTGTAATGAAACATATTCAACGTTTACGAAAGATGATAACTTTAGCCTATCATTTAGAATGGTTACAAAAAGACCCTTTTATTAGATGGAAATCAACTTATGAAAAAACCCATCGCGAATTTCTTTCAGAAAATGAATTATCAAATTTAGAAACGTACCACTGCCCTATTGATCGATTGCAAAGGGTTTGTGATTTATTCATTTTTAGCTGTTACACAGGAATTAGTTATATAGATATTATGCAATTAACAAAAGATAATATTCATAAAGGAATTGACGGCGGCAATTGGATTATTACCAAACGTCAAAAAACCAAAACCCCAATAAAAATACCCATATTAGATAAAGCACAAGAATTGATTGATAAATATGACAATCATCCAATGACCATTGTTTCAGAAACGCTATTTCCTATAATATCAAACGAAAAATTAAATTTTTATTTGAAAGATGTTGCGGAAGCTTGCGGTATAAAAAAGAACCTCACATTCCATATGGCACGCCACACATTTGCCACAACGGTGACTTTAACAAACGGTGTTCCAATCGAAACAGTTTCCAAACTCTTAGGGCATACAAAATTGTCAACAACGCAAATTTATGCCAAAGTAATTGAGCGAAAAGTGAGCGATGATATGAACGCTTTAAAACTGATTTTAATCAAAAATAAAGAAGAAAATGACCTAAAAAATAGCGAATCAGCAGGTTAAAGGTAGTTTTGTCTTTTAATATTAGTTTATGTGATATATTTTACTATTTTTAGTTCATTGAAAAAGTAAAATTTAAATCTATTTATGAAAAAAATTGCCACGATAATCGAAAATTTCGATTTAGCTATTAACGATGTAAAAAAATTAGATCTACCGAAATTAACGAAAGTAGAAAAAAGCATAAAAGTCGCAAGAGACTGCCTGTTTCAACTAAGATTGGAATTAAGAAAAAAGGATTTCATTTCAACAAGAGATGAAATCCATTTTTTTAAAAAGCAAAAACCCTACATCCACGGAAAACTCTTTTTCTATTTGGAACTAAATGATTTTCTAATAAATTGCCCAGAAACTGGAATTTCTAAACAACGAATTTACATTAATGAACAAATAACCAAATTGAAGGCTAAAATAGCTGAGGTTTCTGAGTTTGCAAAATACTGTAGGCTCAACGCCACCAAATTTGATCAGATGTATTTTTTAAGAGAGGACCCTCAATTGGATTTG
>JAAFHC010000003.1 GCA_010906935.1 Gelidibacter sp. | reverse complement strand
TTGATTTTAAGGTTTTTTTGTATATTGGTCTTATGATAAGAACCTTTTTTACTGCTATTTTTATTTTTTTGATATTTGCAGACTATTTGTATTCACAAGAAGTCTCAGAAAAGAATTACAATACTTTTAGTGAATTTCTTTCTGAACAAAACACTAAAATTTCCAACATAGAAAATGGACTTAGTCAACTTCAAGTAAAGGAAATTATGGGAGCTACCATCATTGTAAAAGTACCAAAAATTGGCAAAATGAAATCTTTGAGCCAGTTATTCAAACAACCTGAGTTTACAAAAGAAACTACAGATAAAGCTAAAAACGCAATACATATTTTATGGTATTTCTCCACACCTAAAAATCAAGATGGCATTGTTTCAAGGTCGGAATGCACCCCGATTATCATAAAAAACGACAGTGTTTTAGGCAAGGGCACCAAGTTTTATTTAAATTTTATGAAGAAAGAACAAATTCGTTTTTAATAGTAGATTCAGCCGAAAGTTTATCTTTTCAATTTCGTCAAATAAAGAAATTGAACCTTCTTTAAAATGATTATAAACTGTATTTTATTCTAAAATTATTCCTTTTAAATAATTAAATTTGAAAAACATTAACAACCAAGCTTTTTGATAAAAAGCTTCCTTAAAAATTCAACCTAATTATGAATAAATATTTTATGGCAAGAACATTAAAGTCAGTTGTTTTTTGCACTTTAATCGTTTCAACAACCTTTGCGCAAATCAAAGAAAAAACAGCAACTATGCAAAAAAATAATGTGTTATTGGAAAAATGGACAGGCCCTTATGGCGGTGTTCCTTCATTTGACAAAATGAATATCCAGGATATTAAACCGGCTTTAGAAAAAGGTATGGCCTTAAATTTGGCAGAAATTGATGCCATCACCAACAATGCTGACGCCCCAACATTTGAAAACACCATAGTGATGATGGAAAAATCGGGTGAAGTTCTCGATCGCGTTTTTAAATACTACGGAATTTGGAGCGCCAATTTATCTTCGCCGGAATTCAGAAAAATTCAGGGAGAAATGGCGCCAATATTATCGGAATTTAGCTCTAAAATTTCCCAAAACAAAAAATTATTCGACAGAATTAAAACGATTTACGAAAATTCTTTGAAAAATCCTTTAGAAGTAGACCAACAAAGAGTTGCTAAACTTATTTATGAAAGATTTGCCATGGATGGCGCAGAATTGGATGATGTAAAAAAAGCGCGTTATGCCGCCATTAATAAAGAACTTTCTTCGATATATACTACTTTTTCAAATAATATTTTAGCCGACGAAGAAAATTATGTGGTTTACCTAACAAAAGATCAATTAAGCGGATTGCCAGAATCTATGATTAAAGCCGCTGAAAAAGCTGCAAAAGACAGAGGTCGCGAAGGTGAATATGCCATTACCAACACAAGATCTTCCATGGCTCCTTTTTTAACCTATTCAGAAGAAAGATCGCTACGTGAAAAAGTTTGGAAAAACTACTATTCTCGTTGCGATAATGGAGATCAATTTGACAATAAAGAAAATGTGGCCAAAATATTGAAATTAAGAAAAGAACGCGTGGCGCTTTTAGGTTTTGATAATTTTGCCGAATGGCGCTTGCAAAACAGAATGGCTAAAACGCCTGAAAACGCAATGGCGCTTATGAATGCCGTTTGGCCTTCAGCCATTGCCCGAGTAAAAGAAGAAGTTGCAGATATGCAAGCTATTGCCAACAAAAATAATGACAATATTACCATTGAACCTTGGGATTATCAGTACTATTCAGAAAAAGTAAGAAAAGAAAAATACGATTTGGATTCTGATGAAGTGAAACAATATTTGCAATTGGATAAACTGACCCAAGCTTTATTTTTTGTAGCCGATGAAGTGTTTAATTTCAAATTTACGCCTGTACCTGCCGGAACTGTTCCAGTATTTCATGAAGATGTGAAAGTTTGGGAAGTGACCAACAAATCAACTGGCGAGCACATCGGATTGTGGTATTTAGATCCTTTTGCACGACAAGGCAAAAGATCTGGCGCTTGGGCCACAACTTACAGAGATTATTCAACCTTCGACGGAAAAAAAACAGTTTTGGGATCAAATAATTCGAATTTTGTAAAACCAGCTCCTGGTGAAGCCGTTTTGGTGTCTTGGGATGATGCCACTACATTTTTACACGAATTTGGTCATGCCTTACATTTCTTTTCCGCAGAGGTAAAATACCCAACACTTAACGGTGGCGTAAGGGATTATACCGAATTTCAATCGCAAGTATTGGAGCGTTGGCTTTCAACAGATAAAGTAATCAACCAATTTTTGGTTCACTATAAAACCGGTGAGGCAATTCCGGCAGCATTGGTTGCGAAAATTAAAAAGTCTTCAACCTTTAACCAGGGATTTTCTACTACCGAATATTTGGCTTCTGCCATTATGGATATGAAATTTCATTTGGCCGACCCAACAAATATTGATGTAGCTGCTTTTGAAAAAGAAACCTTAACCCAAATGAACATGCCAAAAGAATTGGTAATGCGCCATCGCACACCTCATTTTGGCCATGTATTTTCAGGTGAAGGTTATGCCACTGCATACTATGGTTATATGTGGGCCGATGTGCTTACCGCTGATGCTTCAGAAGCATTTGAAGAAGCTCCTGGCGGATTTTACGATAAAGAATTAGCAGCAAAAATGGTGAAATATTTATTTGCGCCGAGAAATTCTGTAGATCCTGCAGAAGCATTTAAACAATTCCGTGGACGAGACGCCAAAATTGATGCTTTGCTTAGAGATCGTGGTTTTCCTGTTCCAGAAAAAGCAATTTAAACAACAAAACTTAAAAGGAATTACAGCAATGCAGTTCCTTTTTTTTTCTTTTATAATTATTGAAAATTTTGTATCTTGTGTAGTCAAATTTGTGTTTTTAACTTAAACTTGTGAACCATGATAAAACAGGTGCCATCTTCAGCCAGAAAATATTTTGTACCCTCTTTTTTTTTATTTCTGTTAATTTTCGGGTTCCAAAATTCCAGCTATGCAACCAACATCATTCTCAATGACACCATCGGATTTAATGAATATCGAGGAAGTGTTATAGACAGTAAAACCAAAAATTCTTTGGAATTTGCAACATTGCTTGTTAATGGAACAAATATCAGCACCATGACCAATACGCAAGGTGATTTTTTGTTGAAAGTTCCAAAAAAATTTACCAGCCGCAGGGTGACTATTTCATTTTTGGGCTATACCAGTAAAGTGATCAGTTTAATAGATTTTAATAAGGAGAATACCACTGTAAGACTTGAAACGTATATAGAAGAACTCTCTGAGGTTAAAATTAATGTGAAAGATGCCACTTCATTGGTGCAGGAAATGCTAAAAAGAAAAGGAGACAATTATGTTAATGACGACCTAAAAATGACTTCGTTTTATAGAGAAACCATCAAAAAAAGAAAGACGTATGTATCGCTTTCAGAAGCCGTGGTTGAAATTTATAAACAACCCTACTCTACCGACAAAAGTGATGTGTTGGCAATTTACAAAGCACGCAAAAGCACCGATTACAACAAACTAGATACGGTGGCTTTTAAACTCAGAGGCGGGCCATTTAACACCTTATATATCGACATCATGAAAAATACGGGAATGATATTTGACGAAGATATGGCTGATGTTTATGATTTTACTTTTGACAATTCCACTAAAATTGACAATAGGCTTATTCACGTTGTAAATTTTAGACAAAAAAAATACGTTACTGATCCATTATTTTATGGCAAATTATATATTGATGCGCAAACATTGGCTTTAACCAATGCTAAATTTTATTTAAATCTTGAAAACAAACAAAAAGCCAGTCGGTTCTTTATTGTAAAAAAACCCAAAGACGCCGATGTGCTTCCAATTGAAGCCTATTACCAAGTAGAATATCGGGAAAAAGAAGGAAAATGGGTTTATGGCTACAGCAGGGTTGAACTCGGATTTAAAATTAACTGGGCTAAAAAATGGTTCAACACCATTTATTATACAACTATTGAAATGGCAGTCACCGATTGGGAAAAAAGCGATAACAACCAACTTCCCAAACTTAAAGATCGCTTAAGACCTTCAGTAATTATGGGTGACAATACTTCCGGATTTAAAGATCCTGAATTTTGGGGAGCCTATAATGTAATTGAACCCGATAAACCTATTGAATCCGCCATTGAAAAAATTCAAAAGCAACTAAAGAAAAATTAATAAGGAATAATCATAAAAAAGAGCTTTCGATGAAAGCTCTTTTTTATGGTCACAACTTAAATTATTACAGCCCTAAAACTTCAATTCCTTGTTCAAAAATAACATCAACAGGAATATTGGCTTTGCTCAACTTGTCTAAATCACGTTGTAAATCGGCTGAAATTATTCCCTTTTCTTCAACCAATTTGGCAACACCTTCATAATCACCATTGCCTTGCAAAGTCAAAATTAAGTACGATAACTGCCGCATTGCTTCTTCCATTTTTTCATAATTTACTTTATATGTGCCATCTTCATTTTTGGTAAAAGCTTCTTTTTCCTTAAAGAAATTAAAACGTATCATATTTGCTTTTCCGTGTGCGCTTGAAGCACCAAAACGAACAGAGCGAAAAATACCTGCCATAAAAGTGGTCATATAATCTTTAATATCACCATCTAATTCCCCTTTTTTATGCATTTGCTGCACCATATACAACCCTAAAATATCGGCTTTTCCTTCTTCTAAAGCTGAAGCTTGTTCTTTTAATGCATTTCTAACTGTGCCTTTATTGTTGATGGTATTTTTTATACCCAACCCGTGCGCAACTTCATGAAACATGGTATTGGCAAAAAAAGCATCAAATTTGATGTATTCTCGCTGACTTGAATCAATTAAAATTTCAGAAATTGGTTTTAAAATAATGTCGAATTTGGCACGCATAGCATTTTTTAACTGCAATCTTCTGGTTCCTTTTTGCAATTGAACGCTTTCATCATTCGGCAAATTAATAGCAATGGTTTTACTGCCCGCATTGCAATCACCAGCATAATAAACAATATCATAGGCATTTAAATCGGAATCAGTTCCGGGGATTTCACTTTTATAGGCTTCAGAAACTGGAAGTCCAGTTTGCAACTCGGGTAAAAAGCTGGCAAAACGCGCCAATTTTTCACTCCAAGCCAAATCTTTTATAAGCACATAGGCTTCGTGGGAAGCTTTGTTTCCAAAAAGCTGGTCTTCATAAGTTTCAATTGGGCCAATTACAATATCGAGTGTGTTGGTTTTCATATCCATCCAAGCCAAATCACTGGCTTGGTATTTATCGTCCAAAAATGCTTGAGCGCGCAATTCCAAATAATTTTTGAGCCCTTCATCATCGGCTAATTTTGAAGCCTCCAGCAATAAATTGGCCACTTCTCTCACCTCATTTTTAAATTGAATATGGTAAGGAATTGTGTACAGATTTCCTTCATTATTTCTTCTGATAAAAGTGTACAAACTCGATTTATTTTCATCAATAAAAGCTTCGAATTCCAATTTTTTCATATCGGTCGGATAAAAATTTGCTCCCGCGGGTTTGTTTCCAACGCCATCAATAAATGGTTTGTTTCCATCGAGCCTATCCCACGGGCCATAATTTATTTCTACAAATTTTTTAGTGTCTTCATTTGAAATGCTATCTAAAAGCTGGTTTTTGTCGCCATAGGCTTCAAACCAAAACAATTTATTCATTATTGAAGCTGCTTTTATCAGAATTAGCAACATTTTTCTTTCATTTTCTGTTAAAACATTTAAATCTGATGCTAGCTTAAAGGTGGCGTATTTACTAAGTTTCATTTGCATATCGGTCCAATTTTGTTCAACGGTAACTTGTTTTATGGGTTTGCGGGCGTTGTTGCTTTCCTTGCAAGAAAACAATACGATTGCGACAAGTATGATGCTAATTTTTTTCATCTGTTTACATTTTATTTTTTATTGGTACAGATGCTGTTCGCCATTAATCATTTCTGTGTGTATCAAAATTTGTTATGGCTCGTTTCATCTGGTTGGGGTAAATTAATGGCATCCAATATTTCCTTAATTCTATTTTCATCGCTATTGTAATTGGTGTCAAAAGTTAGTTTCTCAGGAAATTGTTCAATCATGAGTGTTGATGAAGGGAAAGCGAACCCAACGCCCAAGCTACTTGCCAATTTCAAAATTTTCATATGCAAAATGTGCTTGGAGGATTGCTCATTTGCCCAATCTAAATTCACAAAATAAACATTCACAAGAATGGATAAAGAAGAATCTGAAAAGCCTGCAAATTCAACATTAAATTCCTCTGTTCTTGTAGATGGTTCCAATTCAATAATTCTTCTGATGCCCAACACAAAAGCTTCAATCAGTTTGGGCGGCGTGTCATAACGAATTCCCAAATTTGTGGTGTATCGACGGAAAGAACGCAAACCTTTATTATTCACCACCATTTCAGAAAGTTGGCTATTAGGAATTTGAAACACAGTAGTGTCAGCAGCCCTAACCGTAGTTGATCTAAAACCGACAGTTTCTACAGTACCTACAACCGTTCCTGCCTCAATCCAATCACCAATGTGAAATGGCTTGTCAATAAAAATCATGATGGTTCCTATAAAGTTTTTAACCGTGTCCTGCGAAGCCAGCGCAATCGCAATACCACCAATAGAAGCACCTGCAATAACAGTTACAGGATCAACTCCAAACAGTGTCAATAGTTTAAGTAATCCAGCAAATATGACCATTCCCATTAGGAAATTCCTCACCACTGGAACCAGTTGATCATCTAATTTAGAATCGGTAGATTCGGCGAATTTGGCATAAATACTCATAATTACCAAAACTAATTTCATAAACACATAAATCCAAAAAACAATAACCATAATGTTTATGGTTAAAAACAGGAAGTTGTATACATCAATGTGCAGCACCAAAGAAGGCAAAGTGTTTTTAATAAACGCCATTAAAATTAATAAAACAACCGGGCGCGTCAATTTTTTCAAAGATGATTTAATCTCGTCATTTGATATATTGATGATTAAATGCTGAGTTTTATTTAAAATAAAATAAACAATTTTTCGCAACACATAAAATAACCCTGTGCTTATAATTAGTAAAATTAGCAAACCAATATACTGCCAAACTTCAACATTGAAAAGTTTTCGATGCCCTACTTCAGGAATTATTTCCTGCAATTTTTCAGAATACCAAGGATACATTAAATCATAAAGTTCTAAAACCTTAAGCGAAGTTTCTTTGGAATAATACCAGTTATTTTCATTTTTTTCCAAATATATTTCAGGCATTTTTTTTGGAAATAAGATGTATTGATTTCCACCCTTTGTGAATGTAGTGTCTGAATACATGCTGTCAGTTGGAACTTTGCTAAAATCAACTTTTAGGCTTTTAGCATCCATTATTTTCTTTAATTTAATGGCAATCTCCTGCGCCTTCATATCGTTGTAACCATAAATTACTGCACCCGCTTTTTCTGGGGCATAAGAACCGGATTGCAAAAAATATAGATGGGTAGAAATAGTTGCGTTTGGATTGCTTAAATCAACTTTAACTTTATTTTGCGCAATTAAAGAAGCTGAAAACAATAAAAAAAATAAGAATAATTTTTTCATTATCTATTTGTTTAAAGTAAAAACAAATTTAGGACTTTAATTTAAAGCCCTAGATTTTTGTTGCTAAATTATTTAGTTTTATTTTTTTTGAAAGATTTTCCTTTGGATGCTGATTTAAAGGGAACTGCGTCATTAAAGGTATTTTTGGCCGGTGCATTTTTATTTTTTCGCCAGCTGTTGTTTTCAGGAAGCAATTTTTGCAACAAATCGGTCCTGCCAACTTTTGAGAGGGTGTTTCTAATCCATTGTTGGTTTTCCTTTTTGTACCAGAAGAAAAATCGGTGTTGGTCTTCTCTTTCCTGTTTGGTTCTTGGCGTTTTTGTTGGTTTTAGCGTGTAAGGATGATAACCGCTATAATAAATAACCGTAGCAACGGTCATAGGCGTTGGCGTAAAACCTTGAACTTGTTCCAACTGAAAACCCAAATCTTTGGTTTCTGCAGCCAAATTTGCCATATCTTCCAATTCGCAGGCCGGATGGCTGGAAATAAAATACGGAATGAGTTGCAGATTAAGTTTTTTTCGAATATTTATGGCGTCAAAACGTTCTTTAAATTTATGGAAATAGGTAAAAGAAGGTTTCCGCATCAATTTCAACACATTGTCTGATGTATGTTCCGGAGCCACTTTCAATCGGCCAGAAACATGGTTGGTCATCACTTCTTCCGTATAAGCATCCAATTCTTTTGGATCGGCTAATTTGTTGAATTCAGGCACTAATAAATCGTGTCGAATACCGCTTCCGATAAATGATTTTTTCACCTTTGGATGCCTGTCAACTGCTTTATAAAGCTCGGTTAAAGGTTTGTGTGAAGTGTCAAGATTATGACAAATTACTGGCGAAATGCAAGAAGGAGAAACACATTTGTCACAAATTTCCTGCACTTTCCCTTTCATTTTGTACATATTTGCCGACGGTCCGCCGATATCCGACAAATATCCTTTAAAATCGGGCATGTTCGCTACTTTGTCCACTTCTTTTAAAATAGACTCCTGACTTCTGCTGGCAATAAATTTTCCCTGATGTGCGGAAATGGTGCAAAAACTACAACCACCAAAACAACCGCGATGGATGTTTATGGAGAATTTAATCATTTCAAACGCGGGAATTGGGCCTCGCGAAATGTATTTTGGATGCGGCAAGCGCGTGTAAGGCAAATCGAAAGAAGCATCGATTTCAGCTTCAGTCATTGTTTCATAAGGCGGATTAATAACCAAAGTGAAATTGTTAACTTCCTGAGTAATTCTGTTTGCAAATAACTTATTGGACTCTTGCTCAATGACTTTAAAATTGGAAGCATACGATTTTTTGTCCTTCAAACAAACTTCATGCGAATTGATGGTTACATCATTCCAGTTTTTATTTTTAGGTATTTCTTCGCTTTTATCAACTAAAAAAGCAGTTTGTTTCACAGTTCTGATACTGGAAAAAGGAACGCCTTTCTTTAACAAATTTACAATTTCATGCAAAGGTTGTTCGCCCATTCCATAAACCAATAAATCAGCTTTTGAATCGATTAAAATGGTTGGTTTTAGGGTGTCGCTCCAATAATCATAATGGGTAACTCTTCTAAGAGACGCTTCAATTCCGCCAATTAAAACAGGCACTTCAGGAAATTTTTCCTTTAAAATTGTTGAATAAACGGTGGTAGCATAATCGGGTCTGAAACCTTTATCGCCGTTTGGCGTGTAGGCATCATTGTCACGTTTTCTTTTGCTGGCTGTATAGTTGCTCACCATTGGATCCATGCAACCGCCAGTAACTGCAAAAAACAATTTTGGTGTTCCCAATTTGGTGAAATCCTGCAAATTGTCGTGCACACTTGGCTGCGGAACAATGGCCACTCTTAATCCATAACTTTCTAAAAGTCGGCCAATCACTGCCGCACCAAATGCAGGATGATCCACATAGGCATCACCTGTAAATAATATTACATCAAGTTCATCCCAACCTCTGAGTTTCACCTCTTTGTTAGTGGTAGGCAACCAATCTGAAAGTTTATTCATCATATTTTGCAAAAATACGTTAAAATTAATAATTCGGAATTATTTCTTTTTTTGGAAATTAATATTTTTAAAGTTTTTGTTTTGTCGTGATTGATACAATTCATTGTTTATCAATATACAACCTTTCTATTTTAATAAAATACAATCAGTTTTATAACAAATATTGCAAACTCAAATTATCAAATAAAATTTAATCTTTATGAAAAACTTTAAGGTAACAATAACATTTTGATGTATCAAATTTCGATTAGCAAAGATTACATTTGCAACCAATTACAAAATATCAAAAACAGAAATATGAATATCACTCAAGGAAAACGAAAAAAATCACGCATAAAGATGCTTCATCAATACTATGGCTATACTGGTTTTTATAGTTTTTTGGGAAGCAGTATGTTAAAAGCCATTCCTTTGATTTTGCTGTTTATTGTAGGTATTTTAGCTATTCATTTTTTTGTAATTGATATTAATTCCCTTTTAAATATAGTCACCGAGAGTTTTCCTATAGCTGGTGTGTTGGGTGTGTTTTTAATTTCTGAATCAATTTTAGGATTAATTCCGCCTGAACTTTTTATCGCTTGGGCCAGTAAATCAGCTCAACCAATTTTTTATTTATCTGCTTTGGCATTAATTTCTTATGTAGGAGGTATCATCGCCTATTTCATTGGAATATCCATCACAAAAATACCGACTGTACACGAATATCTCGAAGTGAAAATGGCCAAACACATTAGAAACATTAGAAAATGGGGAGGCTTCTTAATTGTTGTCGGAGCACTGTTGCCAATACCATATTCTATTACGACTTTAGCTGCAGGTATTATTAAATATCCATTAAAAGGGGTATTGCTTTTTGGACTTCTACGATTTGTTCGCTTCTATTTATACGCGATTGCAATTTTTAATATTGTAGATTAACTTTAACAGTTATTTAGTTTTTCAAAATCAAAGAATGTCAAAAAGAAAATATTACCAATGCTTAATCAGTTTTTTATTTTGTGATATTCAATTCTTGCCCGATACTTATTTCATTGGAAGCCAGCGCATTAATTTTTTTAAGTTCTTCAACCGTTAAGCCATATCTTTTTGAGATGTTGTACAATGTGTCGCCTTTGACAACAATATGCTGCGCCAAACTCATATTCTCCACTTTTTTGAACGGTATTCCCAAAACTTCCGCATCATATTTATGCAATTCAAATTTTTCAATTAACCCAATTAATTTTGCGGGATAACGCCTGTCTGTTGCATAACCGGCTTCACTTAAACCTTGTGCCCACCCAACATAATCACCACTTTTTAAGGTGAATAAATTGGCATACCGACTTCTTGTGGTTAAAAATAATGAGTGGTCTCTATAGGATTTTAGCGGATCTTTATACACCCTAAAACATTCTCCTTTTTCATCATCATCGTGCAAGGTATGGTCTCCTTCCCAACCTTTATGGCATTTGATGCCGAAGTGATTATTAGATCTTTTGGTAAGATCGCTGTTGCCGCTTGTAGACTCTATAATTCCCTGGGCCAAAGTAATGCTGGCGGGGATTTTAAATTCGCGCATCTCATCCATTGCCACATCTTTGTAGGTATTGATATACTCAATGGTTGACGTTGCAATGGATTGTTTTGGTTCAATTGCTTTTTCTGTTGGCTTTTCATTTTGAGTTGGAGCATTTGCAACTTTCTTTTCTGTTTGCTGAACTTTATGCTTTGTGTGCACGACCTTCTTTTTAGAGTTGCAGCTCGATAAAAGACCTATGGTTAACAAACAAATTAAAACAACTTTTAACTTCATATTTTACACTATTTGCGCTAAATTTTTCTTTTTTAATAATTGGTTCATCCCTTCAATTCCTTGTAAACCTCCGGTATGAATTGCCAAAATTTTGGTTCCTTTTTCAAAAAAATCATTTTTTATTAAATCCACTATGCCAAACACCATTTTTCCTGTATAAACAGGATCTAAAGGGATTTTTGTCTCACTTTTGAATTTGTTGATAAATATAATTAATTCTTCTGAAACTTTTGCATAACCACCAAAATGATAGTTGGTATTTAAACTCCAATTTTTCGATTTTAGTATGTATTTTTTAATCTCATGTTGCAAAAAATATCCTTTTAACGCAGGAAAACCGATTGCTTTTTGGTGGCTTTTCAGCGAATTTATGATTCCTGAAATGGTTCCTCCAGTTCCTACAGCGCAACAAACAACATCATATATTGTGTCTTCTGCAGTCAGAATTTCTTCACAGCCTTTAACTGCAAAATTATTTGTACCACCTTCTGGAACCAAATAAAAATCGCCAAATTTTTCTTTAAGTAAAGCAATAAATTCAGGTGAAGTTTTGTTTCTATAATCCGCTCTTGAAACAAATTCAAATTGCATATTGTGTTCAGATGCAAATTTCAAGGTTGGATTATTTTGAATTGTTTCGTCGAAGTTATTGGCCAATTCATCGCCTCTAATAATTCCGATAGTTTTAAAATTATAGGCAAATCCGGCAGCGGCTGCAGCGGCAATGTGATTGGAATAAGCGCCGCCAAAAGTAAGCAACGTGCTTTTTTGTTGTTTGGTAGCTTCCTCCAAATTGTATTTTAATTTTCGGTATTTATTTCCGGAAATAAAAGGATGCAATTCATCTTCGTGTTTTATAAAAAGAGAAACGCCACTATTTTCAATTTCGGAAAAGTGAATTTGTTGTATGCGGCTATTTTTATTTTCTAAGAACAATTCTCTGTTTTAATTTCAATTTCGGCCCATTCTTCCATCAACACTTCAACTTTGCTTTTTTTTGCTTTATAGTTTTCGAAAAAATTGGGTTTGGTTGAAGTTGCTTCATAATCTTTTACCAAAGCTTCATCCATTTCTAAAATTTCCTTTTCCAAATTATCTATCTGCGTTTCAATTTTAGACAATTGATTTTTTAATTTTTTCAGCTCTTTATCTTCATCTCTCGATAATTGAGAAACTACTTTTTTAGTAGTATCCGATTTTTTTGCAACAACTGTTCTTTTTTCTGCTTCACGCAGATTTTCAATCTGATGTTGTTCTAAGAAAAAATCGATATCTCCCAAATATTCTTTAATCACTTTGTCTTTAAAACCATAAACTGTAGTGGCCAATCCTTGCAAAAAATCCCTGTCGTGCGACACTAGAATTAACGTTCCTTCAAATTTTTTGAGCGCCAGTTTCAATACATTTTTTGAAGCAATGTCAAGGTGGTTTGTTGGCTCATCCATAATTAAAACGTTAAATGGAGATAATAACAACTTACACAATGCCAATCTGTTTCTTTCGCCACCCGACAACATTTTCGCTTTTTTATCCACGGTATCACCGCTAAATAAAAACGACCCCAACATGTCTCTTACTCGAGCTCTGTTGGTGTCTGTTGCGGCGTCTTCCATAATTTCCAATACCGTTTTTTCTGCCTCTAAATATTCCGACTGATTTTGGGCAAAATATCCAATTTCAACATTATGGCCTAATTTTAAATGACCACCGTGAGGAATTTCACCCACCATAATTTTTGCCAAAGTCGATTTCCCTTGTCCATTTTGACCAACAAAAGCGATTTTACTGTTTCTTTCTATCAGCAAATCAACATCTTCTAACACATGTTTTTTGCCATAACTCTTCGATAAATTTTCAGCTTCAATGACAATTTTTCCAGGTTCTTTAGAAATTTGGAATTTCACATTCATCACCGCATTGTCATCATCATCAACTTCTATGCGCTCCACTTTATCCAATCTTTTTATTAAAGATTGCGCCATCGTTGCCTTGTTGGCTTTTGCCCTAAATTTATCAATTAAAACTTGTGTTGCCTTAATTTCTTTCTCCTGATTCTTTTGCGCCTGCAATTGTTTTTCCTTTATCTCACCGCGCAATAACAAAAATTGGGAATATGGTTTTTTATAATCGTATATTTTGCCTAACGAAATTTCTATGGTTCTGTTGGTGACATTGTCTAAAAACATTTTATCATGCGAAACCAATACAATGGCGCCAGAATAGACTTTCAAGAAATTTTCCAGCCAAATAATAGATTCTATATCCAAATGGTTTGTTGGCTCATCCAACAATAATATGTCATTATCTTGCAATAATAACTTCGCCAACTCTATACGCATTCTCCAACCACCGGAAAAAGTATCCGTCAGTTTGTCGAAATCTTCTCTTTGGAAGCCAAGCCCTTGCAATATTTTCTCGGTATTTCCTTGGTAATTATAGCCACCCAACAATTCATATCGGTGAGAAAACTCATTTAAATTAACCATTAAATCATGATAGTATTCACTTTCATAATCGGTTCTTTCTACCAATTCTTGATTGATGATTTCTAACTTACCTTCCAATTGCTTAATTTCTGCAAAAGCCTGATAAGCTTCTTCCAAAATTGTTCTTCCTTCCACAAAATCGATATCCTGACGCAAAAATCCGATACGCACTTCTTTATCAAAAGCCATCGTTCCGCCAGTTGCTTCAATATCCTTAGAAAGCACTTTCAACAAGGTCGATTTTCCAGCTCCATTTTTTCCTATTAATCCAATTCTGTCACCTTTATTCAATTTAAAAGTTATTCCTGAAAACAAATCGGAACCGGCAAAAGAAACCGATAAATTATGTACGTTAAGCATTAATAGTTTGTAATTTAATGTAAATTTGTATGCGTTTTAAAAATCGGACAAAAGTACTACAAAAAAAATTGGCACTCTGTTAAAGTTTTAATATAATAATTTAGGGTCTTGAGAAAAAATAAAATTAGAAATGTTTAAAAAAGGAAGCAAGCTTTATAGCGTTTTATTCAATAAATGCCCAAGATGTCACGAAGGCGATTTCATGAAAGAGAAGAATATGTTTAAATTGAATAAAGCTTTTCAAATGCATGAACATTGTGATAAATGCGGCTTAAAATACATGATAGAACCTTCCTTTTATTATGGCGCTATGTATATAAATTATGCGCTCACGGTTGGAATTTCAATTGCAACCTTCGCAATAGTCACGCTGTTTTTCGACTTTAGTTTGGTAGAAAGTTTTATGCCTATTGTTATTGCATTGATTTTATCTGCGCCACTTACCATTAGGTTCTCAAGAATAGGATGGATCAATCTTTTTGTAAAATATGATCCAAAGGTAATTAAATCTAAAGAAAGCGAGCAATAGAAATTTCTTCATCCAGCGCAATTCCATTTTCTAAATGATCATAAAGTGCTTTTGCAATTGATGGCGCAATCATCACACCGCGAGTTCCCAATCCATTTAATACGGCTAAATTTTGATGCTTTGGATGTTTTCCTACCAAAGGTCTTCTGTCTTTAACCGTTGGCCTTATCCCAGATTCATGTTCCACTATTTCATAAGGAACCGTAATAAATGTTTCTAATTTGGCTGTAAGTTCGTTTTTGCCTTCTTCCGTTGGAAGCTGGGTTTTGTCTTTCCAATTAAATGTGGCCCCGATTTTGTACAAATTATTTCCTAAAGGAAGCACAAACGCAGCAGATTTTATCATAAAATCTATATTTAAATTTGGCGCGTGAATGGTTATTAACTCACCTTTTGCTTCTTGCATGGGCAACTCCTTAAAATATGGATTGTTCTTAAGTCCAAACCCTTCACAAAAAACAATTTTTGAAGCAATCACTCCTTTATATTCAACACCGTTTTCTGTAATTTTTAATTCGGAATATTGAAAACTTTCATTTCTGACTAATTTCTTTTTCAATAAATAATTCCGGTAATCTTCCAGCAAAGTTTTTGTATCTATCCTTCCTGTATTTAGCAATTTCCCATATCCGAAATCCGCCAAAACGCATTCATGTTTTTCCTTAATTAATTTGGTGGACATAAAGTTAGATAATACCGGGTTATCACAGGCGGCGAACCAATTATTTTGTTCTTCAACCGATTTGAATATTCTGTAAATATCTATTGGATAGTCGTATTTTCTGTTGAATTGAATTTCCAAATCCTCATAAAATGGCAAAGCAATATCCAATTGCTCGGTTGCATTCCAAACTGGTGTGAAGCGCTTTAACACTACCGGATTGTATACACCGCCAGCTACCAAGGAAGAATTTTGGGAATGATCCTCAAAAACCAAGTATGATTTTTTATTTTTTTCCAATTCTTTGGTAAAGGCCAATCCCGCCAATCCAAGACCAACTACGATATAATCCATTTGCATGCTGTAAAGTTACTTTATAAAACAAAAACTCCAGCAAATTGCAGGAGTTTTTAGATTTCATTATTAATTTTTTTAATAATTCCACATATTAAGTTCTTTATTTCTGATGTCATCTTTAATTTTATCAGACTCCAATACTTGGAACAAGGCATTTCCTTTCACGTATTGATCCACATCTCGATCACCATAAATATTTTCCTCTTTATAAATAATGGAACTAAATCTTCGTGCATTTAACAAATGATCAAAAGAAATTGGATACGCTGAATTTTTTTGATTGAAAACTTTTGCATTATGCAGCACTCCACGCGCATCGGGAAAATAAACCCAAAACAATGCCAATTGTTCAGAAATATCAATATCTTCTCGTCCCATCGTTTGCACATCTGGTGCAATCGGTGCCAATGCAATCATGCGATATTTTAATTCACCCTGACGTTTGTCAAAATACCAAAGTCCTTTAATTTTAAAACCTTCAATATCTTGGGAGGTTAAATTAATTTTATCAACGTATTCATCAATATTTTGATTTCCGGCATTCATTTCATCAAAACCAGCATCAGTAGTGTCAATTCTAAAAAGCTTGTTGTTAATTTCAACTTTTGTCATTTTAGCCGTAAAATAGGAATCGTCATAAATCTCCGTAATATCACCGTTTTTAATGCCTTTTAACAGTGTATCGAACAGTGATCGCCTATCCAAAGATACATTCATTGTGTCTACAGGGTAATAAAACGGCATATTAATTCGCTCATTTAAATCAAGATATTCCCAAACAACTTTAGACCATAGAATATCCCTGTCATCAACATATCCATAAGCCAATGGCTTGTCATTATCTACGGCTTTTTGCGCTGCGGTTTTTTTACCAATATCAGAAGGTTTCTTGGCATTCAATAGATTTGACTGTGCATACATGGTATTATACAGCACAAATGCCAAAATAAAAATTCCAATATTTTTTTTATTCATCATTTAATATTTATTTTATTGTATTTCTATACTCACTGCCGAAGCATCTTTAATTTTATAGGAAGTATTACCACCTAACGATGATTTTATGTCGAATATTGTAATAACATCACCTCTTTTTGCTTTCGCAATTGCTTTTCTTGCGGCATCATTCATTTTATTACCACTCACTACTACGGCAGATTGTCCAGGTACTTTGATTGTAAATCCTGAGGTATTTAACGACAAGTCAAAATCAAAATCTGGCAATTCTGCACCAACGGTAGAATTCTCTAAACTTGCTGCAGGCATTTTTACATAACCCGATTGCTTTCTGATAGAACCACTAGGTGAAGGAATATCCTTAATCCTAAAATCTTGAGATGAACTAACTGATTGTCCGTTTGGAAGTTTTCCTGTAACGTTAATTTTAACTTCTCTACCTACGCCCGGTGTCATAATATATTTACCTGAACCGCTTGCTCTAGATAAGCCTGCACCTGATGCATTCACCAAATTATCTGGTATTCCAGGAATTGAAATTGTCATTGGATTGGCCACACCTCTATAAACAACGTTCATTTTATCTGCTGAAATAACAGCACTATTTGGCTTTGGAATAACTGCGTAACTACTGCTAATTTCAATTTCAACAGGTTTTCCGTTTTCAATAAAAACAAATTTTCCTTTTATTTCACGTTCCCCAACTGCACCAGCAGGAAAATCTAAAATGGCACCTCCGTCTTGAATAGTGGTTATTTTCTGACCGTTAACAACAACTTCTGAAGGCACTAAAGAGGCATCATAGCGTCCCAATACAATTTTACCTTTAAAGTTTTCTCCTTGGAAAAAAGCAGACTTTTCTGGAATTAAAATTGTTTTGTAGTTAGACATGGAAACATCACTTTCTAATTGTCCACCTAATAGTGTTCCAAAAATTTCCGATTGCGTTGTTCTGATATCGGTTTGCATAGAAGTTAAATTGGTAATGGTAGAAATTAAAGGAAATCCTTCGTACCTGTTTTTTAACCAAAGCTGTTTGCCGCCTTTCGCATCTTGAGGAGACGTGTCAAACCTTTTTTTTATGGTAGTTGCTAACGGACTTTTTTCTCCTATAAGCTTAATTATTGCGTCTCTGTAGCCATTTATTTGGTCCAAAAATTCTTGACCTTCCGTTGTGAATTTATCGCCTTTAAAAAAGTGTTCATCCACAGTGCTGGTTTGGTCCATTGCTTCATAGTTGGTCTGATCTTTTTGATCTTTAAGAAAAAACTGCTTTTTTTCTTCTAAATAATCATTGAATTTTAAAGATAATTTGTTCACCTCTATCGCTTTCGCATGAAGTTCGCTGTATTTTTCAGGCTGCTCTTCTGCCTTGGTTGCCAAATTTTCAAGAGTTGCCATATTTTTTACAGAGGCTGTCGTGTTATTCTCTGTAAGTTTTTCATTCATAAATCCAAACGCAGAAAGCACTTCCTTAGACATTTGCATCGCAATCATAGAGATGAAAACTAAGTACATGATGTTAATCATTTTCTGCCTTGGTGATAATTTACCTGAAGCCATACCAATTAGTTTTTAAGTTAATAATTAATTTATTTCTCAACTAATTAGTTTTTAATTGACATTGCTGATAACATACCACCGTAAACACCATTAAGTGAAGACAGGTTTGTTGCCAATGATTCCATTTGTTCTTTTAATCTGGTTGCATTTTCAGTGACCTGTAAGTTAATTTCGGCTTGTTTGCTGGTACTTTCCACTTGTACTTTATATAAGCTATTTAAAGATTCCATTTGTGCTGCGGCCAAAAACATTTGCTCGCTATATTTATTTGTTGCCGCAATAGAATTAACTGCCGGAGCAATATTTTCAGCGGCTCCTTTAAAATTTTGAATACTTTCACTTAAACTTTGCATTAAACCTGAATCTAGTTTTGCATCTCTAAGCATATCATCCAACTTTTGTGAAAGTAAGCCTTGAACCTCCTTGGCTTGTCCGGCATCTTTCTCGCGTTTGTCACCGCCTGCCAATTCCGGATAAATTAATGTCCAGTCTAAATCTTCTTCAACAGAATCAAAAGCAGAGATAAAAAACACAATTGCTTCCACAATCATTCCTACGGTTAGCATTTCACTACCACCGGTCCAGTGCTGTATTTTAAACAATGCACCTAAAATTACGATAGATGCTCCAATACCATAAGCGTAATTAAATAATTTTTTTCTGTTTTTTGATTGTGCCATAATAAAAGTTTTTTTAGTTTGTTAGTTTGTTAAAGGTTGAGTTTATTTTCCATTTATATTGGTGCCAAGAAAATCCTGAACAGTTCTAAAACCGATATAACTTCTGGCTGAATCTGCGTACTCATAATCTCTAGTGCTTACCTCTAAAAAGTATGCTACATCTTTCCATGAGCCTCCACGGATTACTTTTCTTTTATTTTTATCAATTTCCACATTCGGATTCATAGTGGAACCGATATAATAGGATGCTTCACTGTAAGCTGTATTTGTCCATTCAGAAACATTACCCGCCATATTGTACAATCCAAAATCATTTGGAAAATACGATTTTGCTTCCATAGTATATAAGGCGCCATCAACAGCATAATTACCTCTGGCTGGTTTAAAGTTGGCTAAAAAACAGCCTCTGTCATTTGTGGTATATGGCCCTCCCCAAGGATAAGTAGCATTTTCAAGACCGCCGCGAGAAGCATATTCCCACTCAGCTTCAGTCGCTAATCTAAATTGTGGAATTTGGGTTGGGTTTTTCTTAGTGCTTAAATAATCATTTTTCTTTTTTGTTCTCCATTGACAAAAGGCTTTTGCCTGTATCCATGACACTCCTACAACAGGGTAATCATTATAGGCTTGATGGTAAAAATAGTCCTGGTGCATTGGATCATTGTAAGAGTAATTATAATCTTTAATCCAAACTGTGGTGTCTGGATAAACAGATACGACTTCTGTTTTTATAAAATCTCTTCTATTACCTTGTTTTCTTGCAGCATCTTCTTGATCTAGCCAAGAAAATTTAAACTTTAATTTTGCTGGATTTATCATTCTTCTGCCTTCAAAACTATCTTCAATAGGCATTAAAATTGAATCAATCATCACTTCGGCATATTCTTCGCTTGGAAATTCATTTACATTCCAAACAATTTTTTCGTCCCAATTCAACATTTTACCTTGAGTTGGAGAATTGATATCCCCAAGGCTGCCATAAGTTTTCATCATGTATTTTTGATATGGAGACATATCTGTTGAGTCGATGTCTAAAAACTGATAATCTTCTAAAACAATATCTCCTTCCGAAGACATTAATTCAGAAAATAACGCCAGTTCAGTTCTTACGATGGAATCCCGAACCCAAAACACGAATTCTTTATACTCACTATTGGTGATTTCAGTTTCGTCCATATAATAAGGACGCACAGTTACTGTTCTGGTTGGTGAATTTAAAGCGCCCGCAACATCTTCGCTTTGTTTCCCCATGGTAAACGATCCCCCAGGTATTAAAGTCATACCTACTGGTTTTTGAGAATGCCATTTACCGCTTGATCTCACGCCAACTAATTCTCCTTGATCGCTAGATCCACAACTATATATAACTAAGACTAGTAAAATATACAACGATATTTTCTTCATATTTTTTTTCTTAATCCTTTAAGGCAAACGTATTACTAATTATCTTAAAAAACAATATTTAATTTATCTGTTTAAAACAAAAATAATTATGTTTTAGTATACGATGCCACTTTTTTTTACACCAACTTTTTTAGCGTTTTTAGCCACCTATCTGGGATTTCCTGATTGGTTGCGCTAATATAATCTTGATACGCACAAGGTATTAACGCATGTCTCTTAAATTTATTACTTTCATTTAAATTAATTTCCATCCACCAACGACCTGATTTATTGCTTTTATAAAAATTCAACACTTCATTTTCAATGGGCACTATATATTTTTGGTAGTTGTCTTTTAATCCGAAAGGATAATCATTTGCCCTATAATTAACACCTTCAATAAAATACCATATCATTTGTGAAATTAACTGTGCGGTTTGGTTTTTAACATCTAATGTTGAATTATATTCATAAATGCCAAAAGAAGTCACTTTATCACTTATGCCTGCATATCTTGAAATGGCGCAAATTTCTGCACCTGTAAAACCATTGGGTGTTGCATTGTTGTTTGCTGGAGCATCTGCATTTTTAATTGCAGATAAATCTATGCTCACAATATCCGCATCACGTAAAACGGGTTCGACTAATTGAATTGCGCTTGAAACTTCCCCCAGTCTGTAGGCTTCAAAAAACAAACCATCCAATAAATCTATTTCATTTTGTGAATTTAAGTATGTTTGATACCCAATATTACTATAATTAAATAAATTATTTGGCGGGTTCATTACAATTTTGCTTAAATAGGATTGTGAGGTTAAATCGTCTTCAATGGCTCCTAAATCGAATCTGTTATCAACCGAAACCATATTCACGGTTTGCTCCAACTTGTCATAAGCCCTGTAATTTGAGTAGGTTAAATCCTGTCCTCCGCCAATAATTATGGGAATGATTTTATTTTTTATAAGATAGGTCAATAATTCTCCCAGTGCAAAATAAGTGTCTTCAATGGTATTTCCCTGTGGAATATTTCCGATATCGGCAACGCTGATTGGCCAATTCCCAGGAAAAAGTTTGTATAATTCTTTTCTGACCTCATTTAAATTGGAACCAGTTTCGCAATTTCCAATAGCAGATCGGCCTTCTTCAACGCCAATTATTGCTATTTTTTTATTTGATAAATCCGGGAAACCACTTTTTGCAGAATAGATTTCGATACATTTGCCAAATGATTGATCGGATTGCAATTTTGCCTGTTCCAATAACGCGTCATCAATAGGTTTAAGATAATCGAAATTCATTATTTAGGGGTTGTAAGATTTCTTTTTCGACGGCAATATAATAAAAAAATTATTTTTTTGCCGTTTTTCCTTTTGTTGTTTTCTTTTTTGGTGCGTTTTTCTCAATTATTTCCTTAACATCTGCCAATGTTAATTTACTTGGATCTACTGTTTTTGACAATTCTATCTTTGTTTTTCCCTTTAGAATATTTGATCTTCCCCAACGTGCTTTTTCAACAGAAATTCCTTCTTCAGGCCAGTGATGAATGACTTTCTCAATATCTTTTCGTTTCTTTTCTTCGATCAATTCAACAACATCTTTTTCGGTTAAATTATCGAAATCGTATTTTTTATTTACGTTGATGTAAATGCTGTTCCATTTTAAAAATGGACCAAATCGACCTACACCTTTTTGCACTGGAATATTTTCAAATTCACAAATTGGTGCATCAGCTTTTTGCTTTTCTATAATCAATTCAATGGCGCGATTAATGTCAACCGACATTGGGTTTTCATCTTTTGGAATTGCCACAAACATCTCGTCATATTTAAGATACGGTCCAAAACGCCCAACTGCAACCACCACTTCTTTTCCTTTATAACCACCAATTGTTCTTGGAAGTTTAAACAAATCCATGGCTTCTTCAAAAGTGATTGAAGTTAATGTTTGATCGCCTTGTAAACTCGCAAATTTCGGTTTTTCTTCATCTGTTGCTTCTCCAATTTGAACCATAACGCCAAATCTTCCCAAACGCGCATACACATTTTTGCCGCTTTCTGGGTCAACACCCAATAAACGTTCACCTTTCGCCCTGTCTGCATTTTCGGCAACATCTTCAACCATAGGATGAAATGATTTGTAAAAATCTTTAATCATTTTAATCCAATCTTCTTTTCCTTCAGCAATATCATCAAATTCCGATTCCACTTTTGCCGTGAAACCAAAATCTAAAATATAGGTGAAATTCTCCACCAAAAAGTCATTTACAATATTTCCAATATCTGTAGGCACTAATTTCCCTTTGTCTGATCCTACTTTTTCGGTTAATGCTTTGGTAACTATTTCTCCTGCTTTTAATTTCAGCTCGGTATAGTTTCTGTCTTCGCCTTCAATTGTTCCTTTTTCAACATATTCTCTTTTTTGGATGGTTGAAATTGTTGGCGCATAAGTTGACGGACGCCCAATTCCCAATTCTTCTAATCTTTTCACAAGTGCGGCTTCTGAATAACGATAAGGTGCTCTAGTAAAACGCTCGGTTGCAGTGATGGATTTATTGACTAATACTTCACCTTTCGATAATTTTGGCAACATGCCTTCTTGTTCTTCATCTTCATTATCAGTGCCTTCTAAATATACTTTTAGAAATCCTTCAAACTTAATTACTTCGCCATTTGCCGTAAAAACTTCCTTATTATTGGTATTCGTAATTCTTACGTTGGTTCGTTCCAATTGCGCGTCACTCATTTGTGAAGCAATGGTTCTTTTCCAAATTAAATCGTACAACCTGTCCTGATCATAATCAACAGAAACCGACTGAAGGCTCATACTTGTTGGCCTAATGGCTTCGTGAGCTTCTTGTGCGCCTTTATCTTTGGTGTGGAAACTTCTTGGTTTGCTGTATTCCTTCCCAAAAGAGGAAATAATTTCTTCTTGTGCCTCAATTTTTGCATCTTCCGATAAATTAAGACTGTCCGTTCTCATATAAGTAATCAATCCGGCTTCATACAAACGTTGTGCAATAATCATCGTTTTGGCTACCGGAAAATACAATTTTCTGGAAGCTTCTTGTTGCAATGTTGAGGTTGTGAATGGCGCTGCTGGAGATTTTGTTGCCGGTTTGGTCTGCAAATCATCCACTTTAAATTTCGCATTTATGCAGGATTTCAAAAATGAAGCGGCATCTTCTTTGGTATCAAAATTTTTAGGTAGCGAAGCCTTGAATTTTTTATCTTCCTCAGTAATAAACTGGGCCATTACTTTATAGGAAGCTTGAGGATCAAAACTGTTTATTTCGCGTTCTCTGTCAACTATTAACCTAACGGCAACAGATTGAACTCTCCCTGCCGATAAACCTCCTTTAATTTTCCGCCAAAGAACAGGTGACAGTTCATAACCAACCAACCTGTCTAACACACGTCTTGCTTGTTGTGCATTTACCAAATTGTAATCGATGCTTCTTGGATTTTCTACTGCTTTTAATATGGCTTTTTTGGTAATTTCGTGAAAAACAATACGTTTTGTATTGGCTTCCTTTAATTTTAATTGTTCGTATAAATGCCAGGCAATTGCTTCCCCTTCTCTGTCCTCATCCGATGCCAGCCAAACCATATCAGCATTTTTAGCCAAATCTTTCAATCTTTTTACCAACGCCTTCTTATCGGCAGGAACAACATATTTAGGGCTAAAATTTCCTTCAACATCAATTCCTATTTCTTTGGATGGTAAATCTGCTATATGTCCAAAACTGGATTCAACCTGAAAATCTTTTCCTAAAAATTTTTCAATGGTTTTTGCTTTTGCAGGTGACTCTACGATTACTAAATTTTTCGCCATATTTTTTAATTATAATTTTAAAACCTTCCTAATTTCATTTTCTGCTTCAAATAAAAACACCTTATATAATTCAGGTTTTGGAATGCAAAAGTATATAGAATTTTTTTAATCTGAATAATAACCTTTAAAAACTCTACTTTTTAGGCTTTAATCCATTGTTAAAATTCTGCCAATCTGTCATATTTTTAAAAAATTGGTTATATCTTTGCCTTCCAATAAAAACTTATGGGGAACGAAAAAATTATCGTAGAAAAAAATCAAGGACAACCTCTTTTAACTGAACAAATTGAAGGAAATTCCAAAAAATTATATATAGAAAGTTATGGTTGTTCCATGAACTTAAATGACAGTGAAATTGTTGCTTCCATACTTTCAAAACAAGGATATAATACCACACATTTATTGGAAGAAGCCGACTTGGTTTTGGTAAATACGTGTTCGATTCGTGAAAAAGCCGAGCAAACAGTTCGCAAACGTCTGGAAAAATACAATGCCGTAAAAAAGATAAATCCGGCTATGAAAGTGGGTGTTTTGGGTTGTATGGCCGAACGGTTGAAAGCCAAATTTTTAGAAGAAGAAAAAATAGTTGATTTGGTTGTTGGACCAGATGCATACAGAGATTTGCCGAATTTATTGGAAGAAATCAATGCCGGCCGCGATGCCGTAAATGTCATTTTATCTAAAGAAGAAACCTATGGTGATGTTTCGCCGGTTCGCTTAAACAGCAACGGCGTATCTGCTTTTGTTTCCATCACAAGAGGCTGTGATAATATGTGCACGTTTTGCGTTGTTCCGTTCACACGTGGTCGCGAAAGAAGTCGTGAACCTAAAAGTATTTTAGAAGAGATCAAGGAATTAAGTGAAAAAAATTACAAAGAAATAACGCTTTTAGGCCAAAATGTGGACAGTTATCTTTGGTATGGCGGCGGATTGAAAAAAGATTTTAAAAATGCTTCTGAAATTGCCCAAGCAACAGCGGTAGACTTTTCACAATTGTTAGATATGGTGGCATTTTCATTTCCTAAAATGAGGATTCGTTTTTCAACTTCCAATCCGCAAGACATGAATTTGGACGTCATTTATACGATGGCGAAACACGAAAATATTTGCAATTATGTTCATTTGCCCGTACAATCAGGCAGTACTTCGGTGTTAAAAAGAATGAATCGCCAGCATACACGCGAGGAATATATTGAGTTGATTGATAACATTCGCAAAATAATTCCAGATTGTGGTTTGTCACAAGATATGATGACCGGTTTTTGCGGCGAAACAGAAGAAGAGCACCAAGAAACCTTGAGTTTATTGGAATATGTGAAATATGATTTCGGATTCATGTTTGCTTATTCTGAACGTCCGGGAACCTTAGCGGAGAAAAAAATGGAAGATGATGTTCCTTTTGAAGTTAAAAAAAGACGACTTGCAGAAATTATTTTATTGCAACAAAAACACAGTTTATACCACACCCAACAATTTGTAGGAAAAACCGTTGAAGTATTGATTGAAGGCGCTTCAAAAAAATCGGATTCCCATTGGAAAGGAAGAAATTCGCAAAATGCGGTAATTGTTTTCCCCAAAGGAAATGAAAAATTGGGCGATCTTGTAAATATTTTTATTGAAGATTGTACTTCTGCCACGCTAATAGGAAAAAGAGTTTAATTCATGGAATCATTACAAGCCATAAAACAACGTTTTGAAATTATTGGAAACGACCATCACCTAAACCGAGCGATTGAAAAAGCAATTCGCGTTGCACCAACTGATATTTCGGTGTTGGTTACAGGAGAAAGCGGTGTTGGTAAAGAAAGTGTTCCAAAAATAATTCATCATTTATCTCACCGAAAACACGCAAAATATATTGCCGTTAATTGTGGTGCAATTCCTGAAGGAACAATAGACAGTGAATTGTTTGGCCATGAAAAAGGCTCATTTACTGGTGCCATTGCTTCGCGCAACGGCTATTTTGAAGTTGCTGATGGCGGCACTATTTTTTTAGATGAGGTGGGTGAATTGCCTTTAACCACACAGGTTAGGTTATTGCGGGTATTGGAAAATGGCGAGTTCATTAAAGTGGGTTCGTCACAAACGCAAAAAACCAATGTACGCATTGTAGCCGCCACCAATTTAAATATGCAGGAAGCCATTAATAAAGGAAAATTTAGGGAAGATTTATATTATAGATTAAGTACCATTGAAATAAATTTACCCCCGTTACGTGAACGTGTTGGAGACATTCATTTATTGTTTAGAAAATTTGCTTCGGATTTTGCCCAAAAATATAAAATGCCACCCGTTAAACTTTCCGACAATGCCGTTAGGATTTTGGAAAATTATGGTTTCCCGGGAAACATACGACAGTTGCGAAATATTGCTGAAGAAATTTCAGTAGTGGAAGAAAACAGAATGATTTCCTCTGATCGATTGATGCAATATTTACCTGCAAAAGGCACCAATTTGCCTTCAATAATTGAAAATAAAAAATCAACAAGCGAGTTTTCATCTGAGCGAGAAATTATGTATAAAATCTTGTTCGATATGCGAAACGACATTAATGATCTGAAAAAATTAACGCTTGATTTAATGCAAAGCGGCAGTGTTGAGAAAGTTAAAGAGGAAAGCAAAAAATTAATTCAGAAAATATACAAAGAAGACATTTCAGATGCTGAAACCGAAAATCAAGTTGAAGTTGTAAGAATTAATGACAACTATAAAGAATCTGACGATTACGACTATGAAGAAACCATTGATGCCGATGAAAGCTTGTCTATTCAAGATAAAGAAATTGAATTGATTAAAAAATCGTTAGATCGCAACAAGGGAAAACGAAAACTGGCCGCTAAAGAATTGGGAATTTCAGAAAGAACATTGTATCGTAAAATAAAACATTACGACCTATAATTTAAATAAGTAACTTTGGGACTTAATTATGGGTTCCTCAACAACATCAAAATAGTAAAATGAAAAAAATTAGTTACCTTATATTATTGCTACTTATCTTCACCACGCAAAGTTGCGGAATTTATTCATTTACGGGAACTAATATAAAATCTGACGTAAAAACGATTCAAATAGATTACTTCCCCAATAATGCCATTTTGGTTGAACCTACCTTAAGCCAGGAGTTTACTGTCCGTTTACAGGATTTATTTTTGCAGCAAAGCAATTTAAGTTTGGTAAAATCGGGAGGAGATTTACAGTTTGAAGGAGAAATTACCGGATACAAAATTAACCCAATGACCGCAACAGCGGAACAAACTGCTGCACAAAACCGACTCACCATTACGGTAAATGTCCGATTTTTTAATAACAAACTTGAAGAAGACAATTTTGAGAAATCCTTTTCACACTATTATGATTATGATGGAAACGCACAATTAACAGGCGGTATCTTAGATGATGCTTTTAATGAAATTATTGAACGAATCACACAAGATATTTTTAATGCTTCTGTGGCAAAATGGTAAACATGAACAGCGCTGAATTTACATATTTACTACAATATCCCGAAAATGTCGATGCCCTAAAAACGCAACAATTGAATGAGGTAATTTCTGAATTTCCTTATTTTCAATCGGCTAGGGCAATTCAGTTAAAAGGACTTAATAAAACAAACAGCTTCAAATACAACCAAACTTTAAAACAAACAGCCGCTTATACCATAGACAGAAAAGTGCTTTTTGATTTTATCACTTCACCTATATTCATAACCAATCCTAAAAAAGAAATTGAATCTTTAGAAGAAATTGAAGTAATTGATGCGGAAGATGTTAAAGCGCTTCATAAAAAAATTACCGATTCCTTTTTCAATAAAAGTTTAGAAACTGAAACCAATTCTATACAAAATATAGAAATTGAAAAAGAAGAAGAAAAATCAACTGATGTTCTGGAAATCGGCAAACCCATTCCGTTCATAAGTTCCGAACCGCATTCCTTTAATGAATGGATGCAACTGGTTTCCCAAAAACCAATTGTAAGAGAGGAAAATCCGGGTCGAAAATTTGAAAAAATTGAAGAGAAATTTAACTTAATAGACAAGTTTATTGAGTTAAATCCTAAAATAAAACCGGTAGACAAAAACGCCATAAACATCGACGTTATTAATGAAAGCTCAACAGAAAATGAGAGTTTGATGACGGAGACGTTGGCTAAGGTTTATCTTGAACAAAAAAAATATGAAAATGCCATCAAAGCTTATCGCATTTTAATTTTGAAATATCCAGAAAAAAGTGGTTTCTTTGCAGACCGAATTAAAGCAATAAAAAATTTACAAAAAAATAAGTCATGACGTATACATTATTTTTAATTCTGATTATGATCGTAGCATTTTTGCTCATATTAATCATTATGGTTCAAAATCCAAAAGGCGGAGGATTATCATCTTCTTTTGGTGGTGGCGGAACACAAGCTTTAGGAGGCGTTCAAAATACAACCAACTTTTTAGACAAAAGTACTTGGACCCTTTCAATCGTGTTGCTTGCATTAATTTTATTGTCAAATTTTGCTGCACCTAAAGCAAATGTTGTTGACACAAGCTCAGAAATTGAAAACACTATTCAAAACCGTGAAGTTCAGGATGCTCCAGCACAACCGGTGACTTCAACACCTGTTACACAGGATACTGTTCAATAGTAATTACTGAAAAAATATATTCTTAAAGATGCCAATGTAAATGACACGTTGGCATTTTTTTATGAACGCTTATCCCCTAAAAAACACATTTGTCAGTTTTATTGAATTGGCACAATTTTGGAACCTTTATTCGAAGAATTAATAATTTTTTAAAATCAATTAAAAATGAGTAAAATTAATATTAAACCATTAGCAGATAGGGTTTTAGTAAAACCGCTGCCAGCTGAAAAAACCACTGCTTCAGGACTTATTATTCCAGATTCGGCTAAAGAAAAACAACAAAAAGGAACTGTAATGGCAATTGGCAACGGATTAAAAGATGAGCCAATGACCGTGAAAGTTGGTGATACCGTATTATTTGGTAAATATGCTGGCACCGAGCTTGTTGTTGATGGTACCGAATATCTTATTATGAGAGAAAGCGATATTTTAGCAATTGTTTAATTAAAAAATAGTTAAATATTTTAAAGTTAAAATCTATAACTTTTAACAAATAACTTATAACATAATATAAAATGGCAAAACAAATAATTTTTGATATAGAAGCACGCGACGGATTAAAACGTGGTGTTGACGCATTGGCAAATGCAGTAAAAGTGACTTTAGGTCCAAAAGGAAGAAATGTAGTCATAGGAAAATCATTTGGCGGACCTGTTATTACAAAAGATGGCGTTACTGTCGCAAAAGAAATTGAATTGGCAGATCCATTAGAAAATATGGGTGCCCAAATGGTGAAAGAAGTTGCTTCAAGAACCAGTGATTTGGCAGGTGACGGAACAACAACCGCAACTGTTTTAGCACAAGCGATTGTAAAAGAAGGGTTAAAAAATGTGGCTGCAGGCGCAAATCCGTTAGATTTAAAGCGTGGAATTGACAAAGCAGTAAAAGCCATTGTTGAAGATTTGAAAAAACAATCGCAAGAAGTCGGCAACAATTCTGATAAAATTAAACAAGTTGCTTCAATTTCTGCAAATAACGATGATACTATTGGTGAATTAATCGCCCAAGCATTTAAAAAAGTGGGTAAAGAAGGCGTTATTACGGTTGAAGAAGCAAAAGGAACTTCAACGTATGTTGATATTGTTGAAGGAATGCAATTTGACAGAGGTTATTTATCTCCTTATTTTGTGACAAATGCAGAAAAAATGTTAGCCGATTTAGAAAATCCTTACATTCTTTTATTTGAAAAGAAAATAACAAACCTTAAAGATTTATTGCCAATATTGGAGCCGGTTGCCCAAAGTGGTAAACCATTATTAATTATTGCTGAAGATGTGGAAGGTGAAGCTTTAGCCACATTGGTGATGAACAAATTACGCGGAGCATTAAAAATTGCTGCCGTAAAAGCGCCAGGTTTTGGTGACCGAAGAAAAGCAATGTTGGAAGATATTGCCATTTTAACCGGTGGTACGGTAATTTCTGAAGAAAGAGGATTGACTTTAGAAAATGCCACTATTGATTTATTGGGCACGGCAGAAAGAATAACCATTGACAAGGACAATACGACTATTGTAAACGGCGCTGGAAATGCAAATGACATTAAAGATAGAGTGGCACAAATTAAAGCACAAATTGAAACCACAACATCAGATTACGACAAAGAAAAATTACAGGAACGTTTGGCTAAATTGGCCGGTGGCGTTGCCGTACTTTATGTTGGCGCTGCCAGCGAAATTGAAATGAAAGAAAAGAAAGACAGGGTTGATGATGCGTTACATGCAACACGAGCAGCTGTTGAAGAGGGTATTGTTGCCGGTGGTGGCGTTGCTTTGGTAAGAACCAAAGAAGTGCTAAAATCATTGACAACCGAAAATTTAGATGAATTAACAGGAATCCGAATTTTAGACAGGGCTATTGAAGAACCATTGCGTCAAATTGTTGAAAATGCAGGTGGTGAAGGTTCAGTAGTTGTTGCAAAGGTTATTGAAGGAAAAGGCGACTTTGGCTACAATGCCAAAACCGACGAATATACCAAAATGTTTAAAGCAGGTATTATAGATCCAACTAAAGTGACAAGAATTGCTTTGGAAAATGCAGCTTCTGTTGCCGGTATGATCTTAACAACAGCTTGTACATTGGTTGATATAAAAGAAGAATCAGCCGGTGGAATGCCTCCAATGGGTGGTGGAATGGGAGGAATGATGTAAAATTATTTCAACACAAATAAAAAAAAGCCGCTTAATAAAAATTAAGCGGCTTTTTTATGCTGTCAAGTAATATGGAAAAGTTATGCTTTACAAGCACATTTCCCAGGTTCACACTTAGATGTTGCTTTTACATTTGATACCAATTCCTCTTTACATGTGCATTTTCCCGGCTCACATTTACATGCTCCTTCAGCAATACATTTGCATCCATCAACATGTGCTGTTTCCTTAGCTATTTCTTTTAAATCCATTTTACAAACCGGACAAGAGCCCGCTACTTCATAGGTTTTGCCGTTTTCGCAATCCATTGGACATTGATAAACACCTGAAGACATTTCTCCTTCTTCGTGGTCATGACCTTCGTGACTCTCTATCTTTACGTCTTCTTTTACCTCTTCTTTCTTAGTTTCCTTACACGCAGTAAATAATAGGACAAAAGAAAAAATTGCTGTAAATATTAATATTGATTTTTTCATTTTTTTAGTTTTTAGTTTTTAGTTTAAATTTTTTTTAATTATTTGATTAAAAATCCGGTAAATCTTATGGTCGTCTAAAATAGTAAAAAATTCATTTCCTATTTTAAATTTGGAAGATAAAATTTTTTAATTTTTTTTAGCAGCAATTGAGAAACAAAAAAAATGCTTACCAAAAAAAATTGGGAAGCATTTTTTAATATTGAGTTCAAAAAGGATTTAACTAATCTCTTCTTTCTCTAGGTTTTCTGTCTCTGTCACCACCGCGATTGTCTCTGTCACCGCCTCTGCTGTCTCTGCTGCTGTCACGTGGAGGTCTTTCTACAAAGCCTTCTGGTTTAGGTAAAATAGCTTTTCTAGATACTTTATCTTTACGAGTTTTAGGATCTTTTCCAAAATATTTCACTTCAAAAACATCACCCATATTAATAACGTCGGTAACATTGTCTGTACGTTCCCAGGCCAATTCAGAAATATGCAATAACACTTCATTTCCAGGAGCATCAATATATTCTACAACGGCACCAAAATCTAACATTTTGATTGCTTTTACTTTGTAAACACCACCAACTTGTGGTTTAAACAATAAAGAATCTATTTTTGTTAAAACGGCTTCAATACCAGCTGGTTTTGTGCCCAAAATTTCAACAATGCCTTCTCCTGTTAAAGGATCTTCATTAATAACAATGGTACAACCTGTTGCTTTCTGTAATTCTTGTATTACTTTTCCGCCTGGTCCAATTAAAGCACCAATAAAATCGTTAGGGATTCTTCTGGTAATCATTTTTGGAGCATAAGGTTTCACCTCTGGTTTAGGAGCAGCAATGGCTTCTTTAAGAATTCCTAAAATATGTAAACGACCGTCACGAGCTTGTTTTAAAGCTTTTACCAAAATATCATAAGGAAGTCCCTTTACCTTGATGTCCATTTGACAAGCAGTAATACCGTCAACAGTTCCTGTAACTTTAAAGTCCATATCACCCAAATGATCTTCATCACCTAAGATATCAGAAAGAACAGCGAAACGATCTCCTTCAGAAATCAATCCCATTGCAATACCTGAAACTGGTTTTTTCATTTGAATCCCTGCATCCATCAAAGCCATAGTACCGGCGCAAACTGTTGCCATAGAAGAAGAACCGTTAGATTCCAATACTTCCGACACAATTCTAATGGTATAAGGACATTCATCAGGAATCATTCCTTTTAAAGCACGTTGGGCCAAGTTTCCATGTCCAATTTCTCTACGGGACGTTCCTCTTAACGGATAAGCATCTCCTGTACAAAATGGAGGAAAGTTATAATGTAAATAGAATTTTTCCTCGCCTTGGTGGGTTGGCATATCTATCATATTGGACTCTCTTGAAGTTCCCAAAGTTACTGTAGCAAGCGCCTGAGTTTCTCCACGAGTGAAGATGGCCGAACCATGAACAGATGGTAAATAGTCAATTTCGCACCAAATAGGACGAATATCAGTTGTTTTTCTTCCGTCTAAACGAATTCCTTCAGAAAGCGTTAACTCTCTCACGGCTTCCTTTTCAACTTTAGAATAATAGGTTTTAATCAATGTTGAATTTTCAGCCAATTCTTCTTCAGAAAACAAAGCCAAAGCCTCATCTCTTACTGCCGAAAAAGCTTCTTCGCGTTCTCTTTTTCCGTGTCCGCCTTTTGCAATGGCATATATTTTATCATAAGCAGCATCACGCACTTTTAAGGCAATGTCCGCATCGCTTTTTGCAGGTGCATATTCTCTTACAGGTTTTTTGCCAAAAGCTTCAGCCAAACGCAATTGCGCTGCGCACTGAATTTTAATGGCATCGTGTGCGAATTTTATGGCGTCAGCCATTTCTTCTTCTGAAATTTCTTTCATTTCACCTTCAACCATCATCACAGAATCTGCAGAAGCACCAATAACCATATCAATGTCAGATTCCAACAATTGAGCGCGACTTGGATTTAAAACAAACTTTCCGTTTATTCTTCCAACACGCGCTTCAGAAATAGGACATTCAAAAGGAACGTCCGATAATTGAATTGCACAAGATGCTGCCAAACCGGCCAATGCATCAGGCATTACATCTTCGTCATGAGACATTAACTGAATCATCACCTGAGTTTCAGTTTTATAATCTGATGGGAATAAAGGACGTAAAACACGGTCTACAATTCTCATTGTTAAAACTTCACCATCACTTGGCCTTGCTTCTCTTTTGAAAAATCCACCAGGATAACGACCTGCAGCTGCAAATTTTTCTCTGTAATCAACGGTCAATGGAAAGAAATCCATGGTGCTTTCTTTGTAAGAAGATACCACTGTACAAAGTAACATGGCTTTTCCCATTTGAACAACAACAGACCCGTGAGCTTGTTTTGCTAATTTTCCGGTTTCTAATGAGATGGTTCTTCCATCTCCTAAATCAATAATTTCTCTAAATACCTTAGGTACCATAAATAATTTTTTTATTTAATTAAACATTTGGTTTGAGTTGTTGTGTTGTGTGTGTTGCCCAATGAAAAGTTTAATTTATTGCTTTTTTATTTTCAAATACATTAAAAAAAAAGAGGCAAAATAAGCCTCTTTTTTTTTGAATTATTTTCTTATGCCTAATTCTTTAATTACTTCACGATATCTTACAATATCTGTTTTAATTAAATAATCAAGTAAATTTCTTCTTTTACCTACCAATCTCACCAATGAACGCTCAGTGTTAAAATCTTTACGATTTCTTTTTAAGTGTTCTGTTAAGTGATTAATTCTGAAAGTAAATAAGGCAATTTGCCCCTCAGATGAGCCAGTGTTAGTGGCTGATTCACCATGTTTGGCGAAAATTTCTTCTTTTTTCTCTTTAGTTAAGTACATGCTAACATTAATTTTATTAATAATTTTTATGTATTGCTAAACCTTTTGGTTTGCAGTTGGCAAAGATACTATTATTATTATTGATTAACAATTAATTACGAAGTGAAATTTTAATTTCCAATTAACTTTAAACGCTTAAAAACCAATTATGTTCTGTTCATAAAAGATTGTTATCCATTGAAATGGTATTAAATTTTAAAAATTGAACTTGGCAGATTGTTTTTTGAAGGCAAATAAGTTTTTTATTTAAAAAAGCGAGCCTTTTAGAGCTCGCTTTTCTTATTTTCTTAGTGGTAAGTTTTGAATTAAATCAATATATAAATTTATTTGTTTTTTCAAGTGTTTGCGTTCCACAATTTTATCTAAAAACCCATGTTCCATGACAAACTCCGATCGTTGAAATCCTTCCGGCAAATCTTTTCCTGTGGTATCTTTTACAACTCTTGGTCCGGCAAAAGCTATTAAAGCATTTGGTTCAGCAATATTAATATCGCCAAGCATCGCGTATGAAGCTGTTGTACCACCAGTTGTTGGATCTGTACACAACGAAATATAAGGAATATTCACTTCTGAAAGTTGCGCTAATTTTGCCGATGTTTTTACAAGTTGCATTAAAGATAATGATGCTTCCTGCATTCTAGCGCCACCAGATTTTGAGATCATTAAAAAAGGAACTTTTTTTTCTATGGAATAATCAATCGCTCTTGATATTTTTTCGCCTACCACACTTCCCATAGAACCTCCGATAAAAGCAAAATCCATGGCAGCAATAACCAAATCCTTGCCCAAAGATTTCCCAACCGCCGTTCTTACAGCATCTTTAAGTTTTGTTTTTTCATAAGCTTCTTCAAGCCTGTCAACATATTTTCTGCTGTCAGAAAATTTTAACGGATCTTTGGAAACCATATCTTTATCAAATTCTTTAAATGTATTATTGTCAAAAAGAATTTCAAAATATTCAGCACTTCCTATTCTTACGTGATAGCCATCTTCAGGGCTAACGTAATAATTATGCTTCAATTCCGCCGAATCAACAATTTTACCGCTTGGCGTTTTATACCATAAACCTTTCGGTACATCTTTTTTATCTTCTGTAGGAGTTTGAATTCCTTTATCTTTTCTTTTAAACCAAGATGACATAACTATGTTGTTTTAGTGAAAATAAGTGGTGCAAATTACTAAAAAAAATAAAGAGAACATATAAAAATATGTTCTCTTTATGAAATTTTAATTATAGATCAAAGATTTATAATGTATTAACGTTGTTTAAATCTTTAAAAGCTTGGGCTAAACGCTTTTTAAAAGTAACCTCACCTTCGCGTAACCACTTTCTAGGATCGTAATGCTTTTTATTTGGTTGGTCATCACCATCAGGATTTCCTATTTGCGTTTTTAAATAATCGATATTGTTCACCATATAATCTCTAATTCCTTCAGTAAAAGCAAATTGAAGATCGGTATCAATATTCATTTTAACTACACCGTAGCCAATTGCTTCCCTAATTTCTTCAAGTGTTGACCCTGAACCGCCGTGAAATACGAAATCAACCGGATTTACACCTGTATTATATTTATTTTGAATAAATTTTTGAGAATTATCTAAAATTTTTGGCGTTAACTTTACATTTCCTGGTTTATAAACCCCATGTACATTTCCAAATGAAGCTGCAATAGTGAAGCAATCACTCACTTTTTTAAGTTCTTCATAAGCATAAGCAACTTCTACAGGTTGGGTATATAATTTTGAAGAATCAACATCAGAATTGTCAACACCATCTTCTTCACCACCTGTTATTCCAAGTTCAATTTCTAAAGTCATCCCCATTTTGCTCATTCGCTGAAGATATGTTTTACAAATTTCAATATTTTCTTCAATTGGTTCTTCCGACAAATCCAACATATGTGAACTAAAAAGCGGTACACCAGTTTCTTTAAAAAACTGTTCTCCGGCATCTAACAAACCATCAATCCAAGGCAACAATGATTTTGCGCAATGATCGGTATGTAAAATCACAGGAATTTCATAAGCAGTTGCTAACAAATGAATATGTTTCGCGCCTGCGATGGCTCCTGCGATGGCAGCTTTTTGATTTTCGTTAGACAATCCTTTTCCTGCATTAAATTGAGCTCCGCCATTTGAAAACTGAATAATAACAGGTGCTTTTAACTCTTTTGCAGTTTCTAAAACAGCATTAATAGTATTTGATCCTATAACATTTACTGCAGGTAATGCGAAATTTTTGGCTTTCGCCAACTTAAAAATTTCTTGTACCGTTTTTCCTGATGCAACTCCTGGTTTAATTGTTTTAGCCATAATATTTTGTCTATAGTTATTGAGAATTATTGTAGCAAAATTAATGAATTATCCCTTTTAAATAATCATAAGAACCGAAAAAAAACGAAAACGAGATAGTTTTAATTTTGGAATTAAAAAGGATAACTTATCCCAAAATTATAAACTGCATGTCCTAAATTGTAATTTTTAAACCATTTATCTCCTTCCGCAAGATAAGGTTCATAGGTTTTAAATCCTAAATCCAAACGCAATAAAATAAAACTTAAATCGTATCGAAGTCCAAAACCCGATCCTATTGCAATATCTTTTAATGACGTAAACCCGTTAAACTTAGCTTCAGGTTCTGTTATTGAAGTGTTTGAAATGTCCCATATATTGCCTGCATCAACAAATAAAGCGCCGTTTATGCTATTTATTAAATTGAATCTATACTCTAAACTATTGATAAATTTTAAGTTCCCAACGTTAAACTCCAGTCCGCTTTTGGTGGAACCTGGACCTAAATCATAAATTTTCCATGCGCGTAAATCATTTGGACCGCCAATAAAGTAACTTCTACTAAAAGGTATGGTACTTGAATTCCCGTAAGGTATTGCCACACCTAAAAAACTTCTAAATACCAAGACATTATTCCCCACAAAATTCCAGAATTTTTTGTATTCCAAATCGACTCTGACATATTGGGCTATTGGAATATTAAAAAGTGTTTTTGTATTGTTGACATCTCTATTTTTTGCCAATAACGTGGTTAAATTGCCTGATGCCGCTGCACGTGATCTGAAAAACGAAAAATTAGTGTCCTTATAATTTTCACTATTATTGTAGGTAAAGGTATAAGCCATTAAAGGAACCAGAACATCTTCTGTAATAATATTGTAACGGTTTCTGATATTTCTCACAATTTTAAATTCTGTCGGATTGCTTTCCTCAAAATTCTCATCAATATTTGAGTCTATAAACGTTATTACATTATCAGGCGTTAATGTTTCATCAAAATAGGTATTGGCGATATATTGAATTTCATTAAATTCAGATTTGTAAATATTGAAGTATGAATCAATATTTAAATTTCTGATAAATTGCGCATTCAACAGCTGAAAACTATGGTTTTTCGTTTTAGATGATTCCCAAGTATAATCTACAATTCCGGTGAATTTTTGTTTATCCAGCCCAATATTTTTCTGCAAACTTGTTCCCAAAGTAAAAATTGTTTTTGGCGCCATACTTTTGGGAATAAATTTTTCAAATTTAACCGGAAATACAAATCTTGGAAGCTCTAATGAAATGTCGCCTCCAATTTCCCAAGCATTTAACAGTCTTCCTTTATCGGCGGCATCTTTTGAATCTAAGAATGAACCCTGAATAGAAAATTTCAATAACTCGGCTCCTCTAAAAATATTTCTGTCTAAAAAGGAAAGTTTTCCAGATATACCCAGCTGTCTTATATTTGAATGTGTCAATTCTGTGTTAATACCAACGGAATACTTTTTAAGAGGCGATAAATAGATGGAAGCTTCCAGCATATCATTTTCCAATTCTTCATATCTTATGTCAACCGTTCTAAAATTTTGAAGGCCTCTAAGGTTTTTGCGGGTCAACTCTCTTGTATCATCCTTATAAAGATCGTTTGGTTCAATAAAAATAGAATTTAGCAGATACTTCGGATTGTATTTTAATTTTTCCTGGGCATAAAATGAAAACCCCTTGTAGTTTATGCTGTCTTTAATTACATTAATTGCATCGTTGGTAAAAGAATAGTCGGTATAAATATTGACTTTCTTAATTTTCTGAACTATAAATGGAACAGATCCAACAGTGCCGTCGATCAGCAACACCACATCCGATTTATAATTGGTGGTTGAAGTATCTGCTTCAAAAGTTATGGCATTTTTATTAAATCTAAAGACTCCTGTATTTCTAAATAAATTGGTTAACCTATTTTGCTCTTTAATAAATGATGACAACTTAAATTGATCACCTTCTACAATAACCGATTCTTTTTTATGAATCTCATATATAGAATCTAAAACTGCGGATCGTATAACGGTTGTGATACTATCTAATTGATAAGGTTTATCAGTGTTTACAATATAATCAACTGTGGCTTTCTTGTTTTTTAAGTGATTTTCTTCTGAGGTTACCTTCACTTTAAAAAACCCTTCGTTGAAATAATGTTGCGTTAAATTTTTAACGGTTTGTGCTGTTTTTTTTGAATCTAAAATAACTGGCGGTTCGCCATTTTTTAAAATCCATTGGTGCATTTTATATTTGAAATTTCGAACACCTCGCGTTTGTTTTTCGGAAAAAACGCCCGTTGTAAAATTATACCATCCCGGACTCTCTAACTTCCATTGGTCAAAATCGGCTTCAAAATTTTTGTTCCCTAAATTATAAAAATGCAATGGTATTGCAACGCCAAGCACCAATGTGTTGGGACGTTGAACAATATAATCGTTTATTGCGTCGCTAGCATTTTTTTTGTCGTTAACAATAACTTTATTCTTTACGAGCAGAAATTCATTTTCAGCAACATATTTCACTGAATTGCATGATGAAAACCCTAAAATTATACCTGCAAAAATTAATAATATTATAAAATTGGTTTTCAATAAATAAGCGTTTAAATTTGTTTCAAAAGTATAACTTTTCAACGGTTTAAAAAATAACAATTTTTTATAATTAAATTAATGAATTTAAGCAAAAATCAATTAAAAATAATAAAAAGCCTAAATCAAAAAAAGTACCGAATTGCACATCATTTATTTGTTGCTGAAGGTACTAAAATAGTGGCTGAATTTTTAACTTCGAATTTCGAATTGGAACAGTTATTTTGTGTTGACAATGCTATCTATAAAAATTTAGAAAAAGTCACTGAAATTTCTGAAACCGAATTAAAAAAAATAAGCACCCTGGTAACACCAAACAACGTTTTGGCACTTTTTAAAATTCCTTTAGCAACACCTTCCAAAAAATCGGGTTTAATTGTTGCTTTGGATGAAATTAATGACCCGGGAAATTTAGGCGCCATCATTAGATTATGTGATTGGTTTGGCGTGGATCAATTGATTTGCTCCACCAATACGGTTGATTGCTACAACCAAAAAGTGGTACAATCATCCATGGGTTCTTTGGCAAGAGTATCGATAATTTATGCGGATTTAACCACTTATTTACAAAACTCCAATCTACCAAAATATGCTGCGGATATGGACGGTGAAAATGTTTATAAAAGCAATTTGCCTAAAAATGCGGTATTGGTAATGGGAAATGAAGCGAACGGAATTAGTGATTCCATCTTAAAATTAGTAACAAATACCATTTCAATACCAAGATTTGGCGAATTAAAACAAACCGAAAGTTTAAATGTAGCGACGGCAACTGCAATTTTATTGAGTGAATTTAAGCGATTGTCCTAAGCGCTTAATGAAAAGCAAATTTTATAAAAACGCCTCTTGTTCCAAAATAATCAACGGAACCTGTCCACTGACTATTGGGATTATTGTCCCTAACCAACTCATCATTTATGGCAAAAACACCTCTAATGGAAGGTGAAAAAATAAAATAAGGCAGATATAAATCTACGCCAATACCAAGTTCATAGGAAAAATTATTCTTTTTTGTTCTGAATTCTCCATCAGAATTATCGTCGGGATTGTCCTGATTGCTGGAAAAATTATAATCGTAAGAAACGCCGCCTATTGCATAAGGCCGCATATTGTCTAATCTGTTTGTATTAAATTTAAGCAATAAAGGAACTCTAAAATAGGTTGAATTCACATTTCTAATACTGTCTTTTTGACCACCATATATATGTGTAAACGCCAATTCTTTTGTATTGCTTGAAAGCCCTGGCTCTAACCTTAAACTAATATTATTATGCAAACGCAAATCGCCAATAAGCCCAACTTCAAAACCCATACTTGGAGTTGAAACAATAAAAGCATTGTTTGTTTTATAAGATATTTTATAATCCTTTATATTCGCGCCTAAAAAATATCCCCAAAAAACCTGTTGCTTATCCCAATTTTGCTTGTATTGGACAATATCTCTTTTTTGGGCTTTCAAATTATTTATTGAAAAGACGACCAAAAAAATTACAACAAATACTTTTTTCATATATTATTTTTTTGCAATATAAATTGAAGCAACACCAAATGTTTGCGGTTTATTTTCTATACCTATAAACCCAATTTTATGCAAAATATTGTTGAAAGCCTGTCCGTAAGGAAAGGAAGCTGCGGAATCCGACAAATATTGATAGGCAACTTTATCTTTTGAGAACAATTTCCCAATTAAAGGCAGTATGTTTTTGGCATAAAACTGATAACCTTGTTTAAATGGTGTTTTGGTTGGAATTGATGTTTCCAAAACCACAAAAATTCCTCCAGTTTTTAAAACTCTATAAATTTCAGCCAATCCTTTTTCGAGATTCTCAAAATTTCGAACGCCAAAAGCAACGGTAATGGCATCAAAGGAATTGTCTTCAAAAGGCATTTTTTCAGAATCAGCAAGTACCATTTTAATGGTGTTGTTTAAATGAAGATTTTCAATTTTTTTACGACCAACTTCAAGCATTCCATCAGAAATATCCAACCCAACAATTTTTGAAGCCTTTGTTTTTGCTAAATTAATGGCCAAATCGCCTGTTCCTGTAGCAATGTCTAAAATTGAATCCGGATTTGTCTTTCCAACTATTTCAACCACTTTATTGCGCCATTTCACATCAATTCCAAAAGAAATAACACGGTTTAATCCATCGTATTCCTTGGAAATGGCATCAAACATTTTAGTGACTTGCTCCTTTTTGCTAAGATTTGAATCTTTGTAAGGTGTAACTTTTTCTGTCATCATCAATTTATTGGTTAACCGCTACAACTTCGTTAATTTTTCCAGGAATAAGTTGTTTTAACATATTCTCAATTCCATTTTTTAAGGTAATTGTTGAGGAAGGACAACCGCTGCAAGCACCTTGCAATATGACGTTAACTGTTTTTGAAGATTGGACATAAGACTGAAACATGATATTTCCGCCATCGGCAGCAACAGCAGGTTTTATGTATTCCTCTAAAATGTCAATTATTTGCTTGGATACATCATCAAGTTCAATATCATGGTTATAAACTTCTGAAACTTTTTTCGGAACTGCGTTCTCCAAAGCAATTGTTTTTCCGTCGGCGATAAATTGTCTGATAAAGCTTCTAATTTCAACCGTAATTTCGGGCCACTCAACAGTATCGTTTTTGGTGATTGACACATAATTTTCTGAAATAAATATTTCTTTAACGAATGGGAAATTAAATAAGTCTAACGCTAAAGGTGCATTTTCAGCTGCTTCCCTATTTTTATATTCCAAATCGTTTTCCACCAATTTTATATTGGCAACAAACTTTAAAACTGAAGGATTTGGTGTTGATTCCGCATACACTTCAACCGGAATTTTTTTCGGTGCAGTTTCTTCTGAAACCAAGACACCGCCTTCATTCAGGTAGTTTTCAATTTGCTCTTTTACTTCATCTTGCACATCGCTCCATTCCACAATTGCAAATCGTTCAAGCGCAATAAAATTTGCTGAAATATATACGCGTTTTACAAATGGCAAATAAAATAATTGTTGTGCCAAAAGTGAGTTTTTAGCTTCGTCAATATTATTGTATTGATGACTTCCGCTTGTTAAAATATCGGTTGAAGTAAACTTCAGTATGGTGGGTATATTAGTTTTTTCTATGGTAAGTGTTATGTTTTTCATTTTTAATAGTTTGTGCAAAAATACATAAAACATAATTCATGTACTTGGTTAAAAATAAAAAAACGCCTCAAAGCTGAGACGTTTTTATTGCGTTATA